>JAZRYQ010000020.1:0-40061 GCA_045600805.1 Candidatus Alloscillospira sp.
ATATTTCACCGAACAGCCGAAAAAAGAAAAATTCGCCGTCAAAATCCTTGATGGCGAGCGTTCCTATCTTGATTTATTCACACTTTTGGAGTATAATAGCGGTAAAGCAACTCCTCTAATATGATATTGGATGATGGATCACAGTAGCTTGCCTACGCGGTTCATCATTTCTTTTTTGTGCTCTTCCATCGAGTGTGCGTAGCGTTTGAGCGTGATCATCGGGTTGTCGTGACCGAGGATGTCGGCGAGCGTCCGCACATCCATACCGCACTCCAGTGCGCGAGTTGCAAAGGTGTGACGGAGCGAATGGAAGCCACGGTGCGGGATTTTCAGGCGCTTGAGCAGTCCCTCAAAGCTGAGTTGATACGACCGGAGCGAAAGCACTTTGTCCCCGTCGCCGACTACAAATTTCGATCCGTTTCGCTTCCTCGCTTCTTTCAGATGTGGGAGTATTTGACGTGGGATCGGAATCGTCCGCACCGAGGAATCTGTCTTCGGTGTTCCCGTGATCCTTTCAAATCCACCGCCCAGTTTTGTGGTATCGTGACACGCTTTTGTGACGGATAGTTCTCCCTTTTGAAAGTCAATATCGCTCCATTCGAGAGCCATCACCTCTCCGAGCCGAAGCCCGGTATAGAGGCAAAGCAGAACGCCGATCATTTTCGGTCGGTTGTCGGCAAGCACCGCCGTCTCTATCTGCTTCTGCTCAGCTTTCGTGAAGCATTCGACCTTCTTCTCTTTCACCTTCGGGCGCTTGATTTTGTGAAGCTCATAGGTCGGAACAAGTCCCAATGTGTTTGCCGTCCGCATCGAGTTTTGAATCACGGAAATGGTCAGATTGACCGAGCTTGGGGACATTCCGCCGCCCGTCTTCTGATTTCCGCTTTGAAGTTCCGATGTCACAAACCACTGCACCTCCTGTAAGGTGATTTCGGTCAGTTCCCTGTCGCCGAGTACCAGCATCAGATGTTTTTCGGCGACTTCGGAATAGCGTCTGTAAGTTTTGTCTTTGGCTGTCGGATGGACGTAATTTTCAAGCCACTCATACAGCCATTCTTTGTATTTCATATTGCCCTCTCTTTCATCGTTTTTTCATAGCAACGAAAAAGGAGCCGCACGGAATCTTACTCCGCGCGGCTCCAGTCTATTTTGGTAAGCTCGTCCTCCGAACAGCCGAATAGATGCCGTAGATACGGATTTATTTTACCATAAAAATGTGTCTTTTTCAAGACGGCGCTATCATTCAGTCGAAAAGCGCAATCCACAATTCGTCAGTGTCTTTGGAAAGCAGTTTATTGAATAGCACCTTTTGATTCTCGTCAAACCTGTACATCTGCTCAATCTGTTTTTGTGACATGGCTGAAACGCAGATATACAGATCTGTCTTGACTACCGTCGTTTCCGCCAAAAGCATAGTTCCGTCATCCTGCGGTTCGTAATGAGTTTCCGTCACTTCCCGCTCGGTCGTGTAGGAGGCGATATTGTTGATGCTTCTGTAAGTCTCTTTCAACAGTTCCGCTTTTTCGTCATCGTACTTGTCGGCGTTCTTGGTTCCGTTGATTCTGACCGCATATACAGCCACCGCCAGTTTAAGTTCACAAGGTTCGCCGGTCACATAGCACATATCGTAATCGTACTCGCTCTTGATTCGTTCTATCTCCTGATAGTATTCGCTTTCTGCTTCTCTCACGGTTTGCGCTACGGTCACTCCTTTATCGGTCGTATTGTTTGGCGTAAACACGTTGACTACCGCGCCGATCAAAGCACCGATCATCACGATAATCACAATAATAAGGACTGCAATCCCACCTCCGGCAGCAATAGCAGCGACGATCCCTTTGACTGCGGCAATCGCCGCTTTGGTTGCGGTAACGACCGCTTTTACAGCGGTTTTCACCGCTTTGACCGTGGCTTGTGCCGCTTTTTTGGCGGTTTCCGCCGCCTTCTTTGATGCCTTCGCAGTGGTTTGCGCGGCTTTCTTTGCCGTCT
Organism: Candidatus Alloscillospira sp.; assembly: GCA_045600805.1. Taxonomy (GTDB): domain Bacteria; phylum Bacillota; class Clostridia; order Oscillospirales; family Oscillospiraceae; genus Alloscillospira. The sequence goes on from JAZRYQ010000020.1 coordinate 1,990, forward strand.
TCGCGGTCTTCTCTGCGTTCTTTACTGCCTGTTCTGCTTTCTTTGCACCGTTTTTCGGAGCAGATAATGCTTGACGCACAGGGGACGGCAACTGTTTGGGCTGTTCGACTTTGAGATCAAGTTTTTGCGATCGGCTTCGCCATTTCCGAATGTTCTTCCGTGTCTCTTTTATTCCCCAGTTACCGACCTTACCCATCATCAACGCAGAATTGCGGGCAACTCTTTCTTCGGTAGACTGAACGGCATTACCGGCATACTCGTTTTCGCTCTGATATGCGGTATTCTGCAATTCATCCGTATATTCTTTGGCTTCCTCCGCTCCGCCCTTGATCTTTTGGCCGAGCGTTTTTGCCCGGTCAAAAGTTTTTACACTTCTCAGTGATTCCCTTGTTTTGATGCTCGGCATTTACTTACCTCGCATCGTCTCTCGCTTTGTGAGTCGTTTCCTTTACGGGTTCGGGAAGGAGTTCGTACTTGGCAATCTCATTTCGGTCAAATTGATATTCCAGATAGGTACAGTAACCGCTTCTTCCAACCCGTCCGGTAGGCTTACCGAGTTTGTTTTTGACGATAAAATCATGTGCTTCGGGAAAATAGGTAGCATCCACAAAAGCACAATTCTCTTTCACGGGATAATTCACAAGATTCACCGTGAGCGTTGCAAAGGGTTCAAGAAAATCACCCTCGACACAGTATAACTGTAATGCAAGTCCGTCGCCCTCTATATAGTGGTCAACGTCGATAACGATGTCGTAATCGACATCAAATTGTTTTAACTTCAAATAGTCCATGGTTATTCTCCAAAACGAGTCGTTATGAGATTATAAAGCCGCGTGTCCTTTGGCATTTTGTTGACGAAAGGTACCATTGCCGCACCGATCTTCACAAGTCCGTGACCTGCTTCCACGTTGGTGATATAGCCCATCTGCAAATCGGAAATACCCATAAGACTTGCCAGTTCTTCACGGTCGGTAGATGCCTGATTCAGCATCACGACCAGTTCCGAGTTTGCAAGCATTGTACGGGCAGTATGCGACTGGAGCAAATCTTCCACATTTTGAGTTATTCCCGTAATAAACGCACCGTACTTACGGACACGCTTCCATAGCGTAAAGAGGAAGTTTGCCGAGTATTCGTGCTGAAACAGCAAGTAGATTTCATCAATGAAAATATAGGTCTTCCTTCCTTTTGCCTTGTTTGCGGTAATGCGGTTGAGGATGTTATCAAGCACGACAAGCATACCGATGGGCATCAATGCTCTGCCGAGGTCGTGAATGTCATAACAGATTAGTCTGTTCTTGGTATCCACATTGGTTTCGTTGGCAAAGGTATCAAGACTTCCGCTTGTAAACAGTTCGAGCGACAAGGCAATATCCTTTGCTTCGGGTTCGGGCTGTGCTTTGAGTTCTTCATAGAAGTCTTTGAGCGTTGGTGCTTTGCCCTCAAAATTATTTCTCATATAGGCGTTGAGCAGATTTGCCGTACAACGGTCGATCAGGGATTTCTGTTTCGGACCGAGGTTGGAAACCGCCTGCTCGCACAGAGAAAGCATATACTCGGATTTGAGTGTGACAGGGTTCTGCCCATCGGCATAATCAATATTGATGTCCATCGCGTTGATGTGGTTCTTACTCGTCGCGGAAATATCCACATTCTCTCCCCCGAACGCATCAATGATCTTACCGTATTCCCGCTCCGGATCAATGATGATAATATCCGCATTTTTGTCCGACAGATACAGGTTAATAAGCTCCTGCTTTGCAATCATGGACTTACCCGAACCGGAAACGCCGGTAATGAAGCTGTTGCCGTTGAGCAGTTCCGAACGGTTGATCATAATCAGATTCTTGCTGATGGCGTTGTTGGCAAAATAGATACCATTGTTGTGGCATACCTCCTGTACGCGGAACGGCATAAACACGGCAAGAGATTCCGTCGTTAACGTTCTTCGGATATTAAGCTTCGGTACGCCATACGGCAATACCGTGTTGAGTCCTTCCATCTGTTGCCAACGCAGAATGTTGAGTGAGCAAAGGTGCTTTCTCGCACACTGACGAATAGATTCCGTATCGGCATCCAACTGCTCTTTGGTGTCGGCGGTATGAACGATGGTAATGAGTGCCGGAATCATTCTCTGATCACGTGCAACCAAGTCGTTCAAAAACTCTCTGCTTTCTTCTCTTTGCCGTTCCATATCGTATGGGATAACCGCCGAAAAGTTATTGTTGGTATTCTGCTTTCTTTGCCAATTCGTTATGTTTGTCTCGACGGAGAGAAGCTTATTTTCACCGAGCTTGATAGCTGCATCTGTTGTGATGGGACTTGCGTCAATCGAAAGGATCAATCCTCGGTCAATATCGGTCAGTTCCGAAAGGAAACTGTCCTTGATGAAGTTGGCATAATCGCGCAGATACATCACTCTTCCATATCTGCCGTCCATCTTGAAATAGTCCGTGCGAAACTCATGACTGTCGGGAGCGACACCGTCCTTGAAGCTGTATCCTCTTTTTTCGTAAAGGCACTCGTCATAGTGGAAATCGTCTTCCGCTCCGTAATGGAAGAAGTCGAAAATCACACGGAGCTTTTCTTCGGTGGATACTTCTTCAAAGTGAGAGCCGAGTTTTGAAAAAAGTGCCGTAAACTCTGCACAAACCCGATTGAAATATGCTCTCGCTTCTTCGATGTTCTTCTTCTCTACCGTAACAGTCAGATACTTGTCCTGAATAATGCCATTTGAAAGATTGGCGTTCCCAGAAAGGATCTTGTTGTATTCGTTACGGTACTTATCCAGTGAATCTCCCATCAGTTCAAGCATATTGGTCTGCTCAAACTTTGCCTGATTCATTCGACGGTTGTTGATCGTGATTTTTGTCATGGCTCCCGCATCAAACGTGTTGAGGATTTCGGAATAGGCGAAGAACATACCCTCCTTATCCTCTTTGGAAGCCGTAGCGTAATTGACATCCGTAAACTTGAATGTCTTTGCGTAGAGGTTTCTCCCCACAAGAAAAATCCCGTCTTCAAATACGTTTTGAATCGGGATTGCCTGCTCGACAGTGGTCGGAATCACATCCGGCTCAACTGTCTTTTTGTTTTGTTTGAATAAGCTCATTTTTTATTACCCTCATTCTCTTTGACAAACTTATTTGTTCCCCGGAAAAGGAGTTTTCTCGGCATCAGTATCTCGCTTCTGATCCATGCCTTCGCAAGCTGTTCGGCAGACATTCCGTTGTAACGGATAAAGCCGAGTGCCGCAAACGGTGCCGCTCCCAACATACAAAGCCACGATAGTGTCTCTGTATCAAAATAAGGTCGGCATCCAAAGTAGATACCGACCGCCGCACCGCAGGCAAGTAAAGCGAAGATAAACTGACGAACCGAAAGCCCAAAGAACATTGTCTCGTTATACTCTTTGATTTCCTTATTTACCTTTACTTCCATATTTTCCAAAAGAAAAAGCCGTTACCCAAAAAGATAACGACTTTCATTTCCTTATATTTGATTTGTTTTCCGCAATTGTTCTTCCATATTTCGTCCACCATACAGTACACGGACAATGCTTACAATATGACGTTCGGAATCCGGAATATAATACACAATGTAATGTTCCACCGGCATAACACGTAGTCCACGGCTATGCCATGGCTCCTTTTCGTAAGCACGGAATCTTTCCGGCATTTCGTCAAGCTTCAAAATTGCTTTTTCAAGTCTTGAGATCAATCCGTCGGCAGCAATCGGATTTTGCAGGTCGCAAGCGATATAATCATATATATCGCACAAGTCCTGCTTTGCCTGACTTGTGAGACAAACTTCAAATGTCATGTTCTCTTTGCCCGACGAATATCCGCAAACGCTTCCTCTGCCTTTTGTGTCCGTCCGGCGGCAATATCCGCAAATCCTTTCTCAAGCTCTGCGTCAAGTTCTTCCTCGGTCAATCGACTGACATCCGGAACTCTCGGTGCAGGCAATTTCACTTCAAACGGTAATCCGTTCTGTAAAATGATTTGCTTGTAAAACATCGTAATGGCGTTTGAGGCAGGTATTCCAAGTGCCGCAAGTATCGTTTCTGCCTGCTCTTTCACGTCCGGTTCAATACGTGCATACAAATTTGCTGATTTTGTAACCATATATTTGACCTCCATTTTTTAAGTCCATATATATTATACACGATTGTACGCACAAAAGCAATACATTGTTGCAAATTTTTTGTGTAAATTTTTTCCGAAATCAAATTCCCATCATTTTCCCGACCACCTGATCCGAAAGTTTCACTGTTCCGACAAGCACAAGCATATTGAAGATGATCTCGCCGATATACGTCCATACCTGTGTAATCGCCGACGCGGAAGTATCCACGGACGGTGCTGCTCCGGCAAAGAGCGAGTAAATGATACAGGCGAGAACGATAATGGCTCCCTCCAAACATACGCCGGCAAACGACTTCAAAAAGCTCTTGCCGATGTTGCTTGTTTCTTCTCCGGCAAAAGAGGACAGCGGAACCGGTGCGATTGCGACGTACATGAATAATTTAAACATACGCCCATACACGGTCAGAATCAGCACAAAGGATAGTACCCAAACAAGCAAACTACCGATCAAAGTAACTGCCCAAAGCGGTATACTCTCCCAAAATCCGCAATCCTTTATCGTTTCGATCATACTGCTCGGCATGAAAACTCCCGTCGTTCCTCCGATACCGGAAGCCGACATAATCTGTGAGATAATGCCCTGCACGATATTGAAAATCGCAAGCATCAGATCAAGTCCCCATGTAACTGCCGCTTTTGCCAGTACAAATCGGATAAATAGCTTCAATGCCTGCTCCGGTCGCTTGATCTCCTGCATGGAATTGTAATGCCTCATGATATTTACGAGGAAGAACAGCACAAGCAACGCATATCCGATTGCTTTGAGTGTGCCATTGATATTCGTCATTACGTTCCACACAGTACCTCCTTTGAAGGAAGTCGGCGACTCTGTCATGAGCCGCCATATTTCATTCAGTTTTTCGTTCCAAGTGTCGAGGGCATTTTGGATGTTCTCAACTACCCAGTTGTTCGACATTCAATCGCCTCCTTGGTTTTATCATGGGATTAACCGCCGGTGATGAGCGTCAGAATTTCTTTTGCGAAGGTAATGACAACACCGCCCGCAAGCGTCAGAAATCCCTGTGCTCTCTGCGAGGGATCGTGGGACTTGAGGGACAAACCGATCTGCACGACCGCAAATCCGAGCATGATCATACCGACCGCACGGACAAGCCCGAACATAAAGTCAGAGAGGTTGTTGACGACTTGAATGGGATCATCCCCTGCGGCAAAGCAAGTCACCGCGCACATGCTGACCATCAATACCGCAATCACAACTACCGACCAAATTTTGAGAGCTTTTCTTGCTTTTTCAGGCATTTTCTTCTGCATTTTGTTTTTCATCTTGCATTGCATACTTGCATATTTCCTTTTCTTCATTTTGTTTTTGTTTTTGATATTCGAGATAGACACCCAAGTCTTCATCATCGAAAACCTCAAGATTACGAATGAACTCATCTATGATCCGGAAGTCGTTCATTTGCTTTCCGGGGTAGTCTTTGATATCGACGATTTCAATCTGAACACCGTCATTCATCTTGACTCCGTGTTCATATTCGTTCTTTTTGTCCCCGTCTGCCGTCAAGGACAGATTCGGATGCTTGAGAATATCGTACTTGAAGTCGATAATAGGTCGCTCACCCCGGATAAAGAGAATTGCATATCGGTTATCGAGCAGACGGACTTCATCGGCAGTCATAAGCTCTCGTCCGGTGTTTTGATAGTTCGTAGAGAAGTTACCTTTTAATCCGTCGCTCCTACCGTAAGTGTTGGTGTCAATCGTCGCTTTACCGAGAAGCTCGGACACATATTTATGTGTGCTCTGCTCATTCCCACCCAAATAAACAAATTCGTCGCAGTTACCGACAATGCTTTCCCATTGCTTTTCAAAAAGTGCTTTCAACTGCGCCATGTTTTGGAGAATAATTGAAACGCTTACGCCACGGGAACGCATAACCGAAAGAATCTTGTCAAAGTCATCCGGCAGCGAAACATTTGCGAACTCGTCCATCATAAAATGGACGGGAACCGGCAAAGCACCGCCCCCATCGTCTGCTACCTTGAATAGCTGTTGGAACAACTGGGTGTAAAGGATGGAAACAAGAAAGTTGAACGAAGTATCGTTATCCGGGATGATTGCAAACAATGCCACTTTCTTTGTGCCGATAGTTCTGAGGTCAAGTTCATCTGCCGAACAGAGCAAGTTCAGACTTTCAAGATTGAACTTTTCAAGTCGTGATTGGAGCGTAATTTGAATGGATTTGAGCGTCTTTGCGGCACCGCCACGGTATGCGTGGTAATACTTCAAAGCAATATGCCCGCTCGGATACTCCTCTGCCAAATCGTCAAACATTTCGTCCAGTACCGATTTTTGATTGCTGTCATCCTCGTTTACATCCCCCGCCGCCAATAGTTCCAGCACCTTGCCAAAGGTCTGTTGACTCGGATATGCCTTTGTTTTTACATAAAAAATGAGTGCCATCAGAAGCATACTTGCCGCCGTATCCCAAAACGGATCGTTTGACTGGCTTCCCTTCGGAGTTGTCGCTTTGAACAGGTTCGTCACAAGGCGCTGAACGTCGTTATCGCTGTCAGCATACAAAAGCGGGTTGTAACACATTGACTTATCCATGTGGATGAGGTCAAGCACCCGTACTTCATACCCTTTGGCTTCAAGAAGTCTCCCGGTATCCCGAAGAATCTCTCCTTTCGGATCAAGCGTCACAAAACTGGTATTGCACTGCATCAGGTTTGGCTTGGCATAAAAGCGTGTTTTACCCGCGCCGGAACCGCCGACAACCAATGTGTTCATGTTTCGTCTGTGCTTGTGGGCATCGTACCCGATTTCCACATTCTGCGTGAGTATCTTGTTCATCTCGGGAGGCGACTGACGGTAATGGGTGCAAATCTTCTTGGTATCTCCCCATTCGGCAGAACCGTGTTCCTCTCTGCGGCGGTAGTTGGGCTTTGTATAATGGTAAATCAAGATAACAAACCCGTATACTACCGACAGAATCAGCACGCACGGCAAAGTCTTTTCGCACCAAGTAAAATGAAACGGGCGTGAAAACACCTCTCCGAGCTTGGGAATCATTTCGGGAAGACCGCCGCCGAGCGCCGGTGCTAAAAGCACCGACACCCATATTACTGCGATGAGTCCGAAGCCGATGGCGATCCATCTTATCTTCGTGTTATTTGCAAAATAACGGTCATCTTTCATCCTTGCCTTTATCCTTCTGCTTCTTCGGCTCTGCGTCTAATGTCTTTTCAAGCAGAGCGTTGATGTCCTCGGTAGGTGTCTCATTTTGCAGACAACGGTTTCTTGTTTCGGCAAGTACACCGATCAGTGTTCTTCGCTCATAATCGTCTACTTCGATCTGGTACTTATTTCCCTTCTTCGTGCAAGTCATCGGGCATCACCGCCCCTCGCACTTTTAGATTTTGGGGAAACTTCATTCTCCTTGACGAGTGCCTTATACATACCGCTGTCAATTGCTTTCGCCGCATCGTGAATACGGGCAAGACTCTCCCGGATATTAGCGGCATCCATAGAAGCATATTCGTCGGGGATTCGTTCGATCTTCAAAGCATCCGTCGGAACGCCGTATTTCTTGGCAAGGATATAGGCGGCACAACGTGCTTCAAAAGCATGAGACGCAGTTGCGTAATCCTCAACTCCCCTGCTCATTTCCGCATGAGCAAGCGCCACGGTCACACTTGTAAAGATCTGTTCTTCATTCATACCGCATTTTGCGTAAATGCACTTATCGTTGGTATCATAAAGTGCGCCGTACTGACGGTTTTCGGGATAATCGGGAATCGTCTTGACTTCGACCGCCTTGTGTTTGAACAATGCCTTGACAACATCGTGCAAGGAATAAGCAGGATGGTTTTCGGGTTCTGCTCCGCTTACGTTGCTGATATCAAACATGGACTTGCGTTCAAAGTTCGTGTATTCCTTGCCGTCCTTCATGACCTTCTTCGGTTCATAAATGTGGATGGACTTGGCACCCTTGTTGACTCTCGCTTTTTCTTTGTTCCAAAGATCCATGCCCTTGAGGCGGGTGGCATCGGGACGCTGGGCGAAAATCAGCAAATTATTGTTCGCAGAGTATCTGTCGAAGCGGCTCTGCACCGCAAGATAACTCTGAAAGTTATCCACACTGGATACCGCTTTTTTTGCCGCCTCATTCAGTTCGGCAATGCGCTGTTCGTTTCTTTCCTGCGACGACATTTTCATCGGTTTGTTTGCCGTCGCATCCTGCTTCTTCTGCAGGGCCTCATCAAAATTGCTCATAGATCATCTATCCTCTTTCGTAGATTTTTTGGGAAGCTGTACGTCCAATCCGGCAACAGATTTTTCCTGCTTTGCCATTTCGGCTCTTGCTTCTTTTTTCTTTTTGATCACGTCCGAAATATCAACTCTTCCGTCGGGAGTCTTGTATTCTGCGGATTTCGGCTGTGATGTCAATTCTCCCTCTTGGGGCTTTGGTTCGCTTGACGTCGGGCTCGACATGGTCGATGACTTTTCCGTTACCGCCGTGCTGGACTTGTCCGTTTCCTTTGACGGCTTGCCCTCGTCCGTAATGGATTTTTCCGGCAACGGTTCTTCTCGCTCCTGCCGAGCCATAGTGGGGTTTTCAGTAACCGGCTTTTCTCCGTTCAGAATGGCAAGCTCGTCCATGTTCTGCTCGGCAGAAGGCGGCGTTGCACGTTCCGGCTCTTCCTTTTCATCGTCATCCCCAACGGTTGCGGTGACGATAGGCGGTTCAACTGTGTTTTCCGGATTTTCCTCCGGCTTCTCATCAACCGTCTGTTCTTCCTCTTTTTTCTCTGTGGAAGAAGGTGCAGTTTCCGGGGTTTTGTCGTCAGCGGCTTTGCTTTCCTTCTCTTTTTCCATAGAGGTACGAAGATCGGCGGTATCATAAGTGGTAAACTTGAAGCGTTCCACGATACGTTTGATTTTGCTTTCGTCGTCGGCTCTGACAAGAACGTCAAACACACCGTCCTTATCATCCTTTTCTTTCAGCACGGTATAAAGGACACCGTACTCTTTGGCGACTTCCTTAAACTTGGGCAGGTTCTCGCTGTTAAAGGTATAAACCTTCAACGGCTTACCGGAACGCAACATATTGCTGAGGCGTTCCTTACCTCTTGTTTTGTTCTGTTCCTTGTAAATGGAATACAAAAGAACAGCGGCATTTTTTGCTCCGCTGCCTGTCAGCTTGATCAGGACTTCCGCTCCTTCGAGCGACATCCTCATTACCTGCTCGGCAGCATCTCCTGATGCATTCATGTTAGAAATACTCCTTTTCTTTGGAAATTTGCTTGCAAATTTCGGGCAACCGTAAATTCAGTTGGGCTTATCTCATACTACCTCGGTTGCCTGTACTCTCTTTCTTAGTGATTTGTTTTTCTTTCTCCGTTGTCTTGGATTCGTATCCTCGGTCAATGGTATTGACCACATCCTCAATGGCTCCGCTTCGTGCGGCAATATCTTCGCAAAGCTTCATTTGCTTCCGGATCACTGCCATCTGTGCCGTCAAGTCGTAAACGGTTTCCTTGACCGGTTGCATGGCATCACTGTCGTGCATCCTGCGTAACCTGTTTCGATTCTTTGCCCTCTCATAAGCCAGTGCTTTGAAACGCTCGCTCAGTTCCGCAGTGAACGCTGTCATATCCTCCGATGTTCTGATATTGTGTGCGGCAAGTAACTTTGCTTCGTCGCTGTACATTTCCATCCGGTTTACATCCTGACGCATTGCCACATACTCCACTCGATTGAACGGACGTACTTCATTCGGGAAGTGCCGAAGCAAATAGACATAGTGGTGATACAGCCCGACAATGCCGGTTGCCTTATCCCACTTTTTCAAAGTCGGATAGTATCTCGGCTCCCTCGGTCTGTTCTTGTAATTATCTTCACACCTTTGTCGGATCTCCGCTTCGGAGTATCCCTCGCCGAGTCTGTCAAGACGGCGGAACTTGGTTCCCTCGTCCGGGCGAATACGGAGAAAGCTTCCTCGGTATTCAAGCAGATACCCTCGGTTTTGAATCTCCTCGGAAAACTCCCGGAAGCTCGTTGCATATTCCAATACCGCATCAAGATCGGCATACAGATTTTTCATAATGCCGTTCTTTTCAAGCCATTGGTTATATGGAATCGTGGTGTGACCGGGGTTCTTTATGACGGACAACCCGTAATCCTCGCAAAGGTCATCGGACATCTCACGCATCAGATGGTAAGTCCGCTTTTGATCGTAATACCTCTTTCCATCCACGAAAGAAACGCTGTTCAGGCAAAAATGATTATGGAGCTTGCCTGTGTTTAAATGAGTTGAAACCAAAACCTGAAAGCGATCTCCCCAAAGCTCCTGTGCCAGCTTCACACCGATCTCATGTGCCTGTTCGGGTGTTACTTCATCCTCTTTGAAGGACTGGTATCCATGAAAGCATACGATGCCTCCGGTCTTTCCCCAAGTCATTTTCGTGGAAGCGAATTGCTCCGCCGCCATCGCCGGGTTATCCGAGCAGTTGACTCCCGTCACATAAAACTGTTTCTCGGTCTTCATCGAATCGGAATCGTATTCCATCACATTGTTGACTGCGTGAAATCCTGCCGCCTTTTCGTACTCTCCGTTCCATGTTTTAACGGGATTAGCGGTATACCTGATAACCGTGTTGGCACTTCCCTTGACGGACCATATTGCCGTGACCGCCATGGGTTAGTCCTCCTGTGAAAACGCCTTTGTGAAAACCTTCTCCAACAAATGAAGCGACTGCACGGCTTCTTTCAGCATCGGTTCATCCACAAAGCCGTGCGTGTGAATCTTGGCGGCGACTTGATTGACGTTGTTTCCGATGCGGTTAAGCTCCCGGATGATTGCACCGTATTCGGCGGGCGGCGTTTCTTTGATCGTCATGCCGGCAATCAACTTACGAAGAACTTGTTCCCGATTCAAAGAAGTGGAAGCTACCAACAAATTGAGGTTCTGATACTCATCATCATTGAGCCAAACCTGAATATGGTGAGGATGTGACTTGTTCAAATAGTAGGACATAGCCGTATCAGAGGCAGCGGGGGTATTAGGGGGCGCAGTCCACTCACAAGCGAATTACGAGAAAAAAGCCGCTTTTGTAGCGGGTTTTGTATCAGTCATTCAGTGCTTGCTAAGACTTAGCGACACCTTTACCCGTTCGCCGCCTCGTTCCTCCTTTCAGCGACTTTCCCGACTTCTTCTGCTCTTGCTCGGAACGTCCTCTGTCGCTTCAAATTCAACGCCGACAAAATTGTCGGCATCGAGAATATAGTCTTCATTATGCCAGTTATCCGATGCGATCTGCTCCGCTTCTTCACGGGAATCCGCTTCAATGTCAACGATCATTACAAGAGATTCCGTAATCTTGACCTTAAAATCCTTTGCCATCGTATCACTCCTCGTACATATCTGTATTGTTTTCAATCAGATTTTCAATGCGGTCGAGTAAATCGAGAACGTCACAGTAAGGATCAAAGTTTTCAAGCTTTTTACCGATGACAAATCGGTATGCCATATGTTCTTCGTCGTTGTCGGTCATCTCAATGCAACGAACAACCGCAAATGACATATCCTCAAGCAACCAAAGCTCGTTTCTGTCTTTGACGGTTGCCACCGCTTCCTCGCATTTGGTTTCCACATCGCAAAGATGCTTGCCATTGCACTTGAACAGCGCATTGTAGCGAACAGAGAAGCCTTCATAGGGCAAAGCCGCTTCACAGGCACTTACAGGGCGGAACATCCAATACAGCACCGGATTGAAGCTTTCGTTCTCGGAAAGCTCCTTTACACGTTCCTTGACAATCTCCTTGTCAGCCGGAAGCGAGGTCCCGTCCGTGAGAAACTTTTCGAGATTGCGATAGAACTTTGCTTTCAACCGTTCTTCGTGCATCACCTTTTTCATAAGAGTTTTCATAATCGTTTTCCTTCTCATTTTTTATATTTTGCAAATGGATGAGGTGCATAAGGTAATCGTTGTAGTCTTTTCCGTACTTCGGTGGCAAGTACTTTACTGTATAGGAATCACCGAGAGCCGTAATCATGCCGGCGGCACCTCTGCGCCCGGCGTAATCCGAATCCAAGTGAAGAAAGATGGAAGCCGTGTCCTTGTGTTCATCCAGAAAACGTCCCAGTGACGTCGGGATCTTAAAGCTCGTTTCATCCTTTCCCGGTAAATAGATACCGGATAGCGACATCATGTTAAACTGCCTGTAATCAACGCCGCGCATTTTGAGAATCGTTGCGAACGACAACAGGTCAATCGCACTTTCAAAAACGCTGACACTCGGACACGGGGACTCTGCAAGACAGGCGAAGAAATAGCTTCGGTCGCTCCCTGCACAATCCTTTTTGTTTGTTGTTCCGTCAGTTGCCCGTTCGGAACATTGTCTGATCTTACCTTCGCCGTTCCTCCCGAAGAACAAAGCCGAACCGGTTTCATCCGATTCGGCTATCTGTCCACCCGCTATGAAGTCATCGAGAATATCTTTGTCTATGCCCCGTCCGAGGAGATATGCCCGTACTTTTTTACATTCATAATTGAACGGCGGAAGGTAAAGCTGTTTCTTTTTTGGCGCAGTGCTATGGTCGGCAGAAAAAACAAGAGCCGTCTGATTGATTACAGCTTCTACTGCCGGAATGAAGTCCATTCCCTGTACCTTGATAAGATAATCGAGAGCAGAAGCTCCGCCGACTCCGTGGCTCCACCAGTACCATTTGCCGTGCGAAATCTTCAAGCTGTCGTGTTCCCTTGTGCAATACTCATCCGCACCGCACTTTACAAGCTCATCGGGCGAGGTAGATCGAAGATATGAAAGTAAGTCCACATCACGCGCCCGTTCCACCGTTTCGTGTGTGACATAGTGCATAGGTCTTTACCTCTCCGACCTGTTCTTCTTTTGCTGAACAATAAACTCACACCGGAGCATTTCATTCGCTTTTTCTCTTACAACGTCGAGAATACGATCCACATAACAAGAATCCGTATGCTCCCATCGGTCATAGATTTCATCAAGCGGATGTTCATACTTGAGCAGGGCTTCGGCTTGCTTTTCCGGAATGTCATTGCATTCCAAAGCAAATACAATATCTTGCTTTATGACATACTCGTATGCGCTCTTGAGAATTTCTTCGCCGGAATGCGTGAGCAGTTCGTCTTCATACATTTGCAGTTCTTCGAGCAACCGGAAGTATAACTGCACATTCATTGACTTGGATTCATCTTCCATCGTCATCCCTGCCCTTCTCTCTCGAAAGCAGTTCCGCAGAGGAATCTGTCACTTCAAGGTCGCCCCAAATGACATTCCCCTCACTGATTTTATCCTCTGCCATCGCTTCGGCTTCCTCTTTGGAGTCTGCTTCAACCTCAAAGTATCCGTATTCAAGGACACTGATACGGACACCGTATTTCTTTTTGTTACTCATCGTTCTTCCTTTCAGGGATCAACGCTCGTCGATTTCATCATCGGGTTCACGTTCCTCCCGGTTTTCTTCGGTGCTTCTTTCTTTACTTTCGGGAGCAGAACCGTCGTCCTCTTTTTCTTCATCAACAAGATCGTTTTCGCGCTTGTCCATGTCAAGCTCGGAGTTGAGTTCATCGAGCCGTTTCATTTTGGCTTCCAGTTCTTCTTCCCTCGGGAACGGTGCTTCGACTTCTGCCTTTGCGTTTTCTATCTGCTTGTGCAGTTCGGCAAGCTGATCCCTACAGTTTTCAAGCTTCACGGAAAACGACTCAATCATATTGTCAAGACGGGTAATGATACCGTTTGCATCCTGTCCGAGTGAAACCTTATGACTCAAAGTACCTTTCAGGTACACAAAGAACTCATGTCCTATCGTATCAAAGCCGATGTCCATTTTGAATCCTCTGTACTCTCCAAGTGGACGAGGGTCGGGGCTTGTGATCTTCTTACAGATTTCAAGTATTGCTTTACCTGCGTCCGCCTTGACGGTGATTTGCTGTCCCATAACCGTCATCGGTGAAAAGCCCTTATCATCTTCAAAGGTGTTCTCTTTGGCTCTTTGAATATCTGCCTCGTAACCTGCAATGCGTTCTTCTTTTGCCGAAACCTCTCTCGGATATTCCTTGAGGAGCTTATCTTCAAGCATATACCTTTGAGACAAGTGTGAGGACTTCTGTAACTTGAGTTTAGCAACGTCCGCGTCAAGCTGCATCTTCTCCATGATCTTCGGGTTGCCCGTAGCCAGTGCTTTTATCTCTGCATAGGACAGAGCCGTATCGTCTACGTCCTCCGCACATCGAACCGGGGATTTACTCGTCATGATCTGCGAAATAAACTTCTGCTTGGATTCAAGCAACTGGTACATATACGCATCGAAGGTTCCTTCGGTGATATATCTGTAAATCTCGACTTCCGGGTTGGAGTTGCCCTGACGCACAATTCGTCCGAGCCGTTGTTCAAGGTCGGAGGGACGCCAGGGGCAATCAAGGTCATGGAGTGCGATCAAGCGTTCCTGCACATTCGTGCCGGCTCCCATTTTGAAGGTACTGCCCATGAGCACTCTCACCTGTCCGCTTCTCACCTTTGCAAACAAGTCTTTCTTCTTTACATCGGTATCCGCATCGTGAATAAATGCAATTTCTTGTTCCGGAATACCCTCGGAAATGAGTTTTTTCCGGATATCGTCGTACACGCTGAACTTGCCATCGTTATGCGGCGTTGACAAATCGCAGAACACAAGCTGTGCGGATTTCTGCTCGGAAGTCTTATGCCAGACGTCCACCACATTGCGGACGCATTGGTTGACTTTACTGTCAACGAAGTCTTCGAGCGTGCTGTTGATAAGCCGCTGATCAAGTGCGGCTTTTCGACCGTCGTTCGTGATGAGAAGCATATTGTCTTCATCGGAGGAAACCATGTGTGCATGGACTCTCGCTGCTCTGTCGGCAAAGGACTGCACCAGTTCTTTCTGAATGTCGGAGGAAGGAACCTTTACAACGTGGAAGTTTGCTTTCGGGACAGGGAGGTTCAGCATATCTGCCGTCTGCACATCTGCGACCTCCTTGAACATTGCCATAAGTTCGGGAATGTTAAAGAATTTGGCAAACCTTGTCTTGGCTCGATAACCCGAACCGTCCGGTGCAAGCTCAATTGCCGTTAAGGTTTCACCGAAGGTTGATGCCCACGAGTCGAAATTCGTGAGCCCCTTTTCCTTCATAGCGTCATACTGAAGATACTTTTGCATGGTATAAAGCTCGACCATCGTATTGCTGATCGGAGTACCGGTCGCAAAGGTTACGCCCTTCCCGCCTGTCAGTTCGTCAAGATAGCGGCACTTCATATAAAGGTCACTGCTCTTTTGTGCTTCGGTCTGCGAGATACCTGCGACGTTACGCATCTTGGTGTATGCGGCAAGGTTCTTATAGAAATGCGCTTCATCCACAAAGAGCCGGTCAACACCGAGTTGCTCAAAGGTAACGACGTCATCCTTTCGGCTTCGGTCGTTGAGCTTGTCGAGCTTCTGTTGAAGTTGCTTTTTGGTTTTCTCCAACTGCTTGATTGTGAATCGCTCTCCGCGTTCATGCTTGAGCGTTTCAATGCTTTCCATGACCTCTTCTATCTCCGCCTGAATCATTTGCGTCTGCCGTTCAATCGACATCGGGATCTTTTCAAACTGAGAGTGACCGATAATGACGGCATCGTAATCGCCAGTTGCGATTCTCGCACAGAATTTCTTACGGTTCTTCGTTTCAAAATCTTTCTTCGTGGCAACAAGGATATTGGCACTCGGATAGAGTTGCAGGTACTCACTTGCCCACTGAGAAATAAGGTGGTTCGGGACAACGAACATACTCTTGGAACACAGTCCGATACGCTTCTGCTCCTGTGCGGCGGCAACCATCGTAAAGGTTTTGCCGGCACCGACAACATGAGCCAGTAACGTATTGCCTCCGTACATAATACGGGCTACTGCGTCTACCTGATGGTCGCGCAATTTGATTTCCGGCGACATCCCGTAGAATTGAATGTGTTTACCGCTGTACTCACGGGGACGGATGCTGTTGAACTTTTCGTTGTAGAGCGTACAGAGCCGGTCACGCCGCGCCGGATCTTTCCAGATCCATTCTTCAAACTTACGGCGAATCTCTTCCTGCTTGCCCTGTGCAATGGTGGTTTCCTTTTTATTGAGCACCGGCTTTTTGTTGCCGTGTTCATCCTCCACATAATCAAACACCCGCACATCCTTGAGGTTCAACGAATCCTCGATGATGTTATAGGCATTGGCTCGTCCTGTTCCGAATACGCTCGTGGCTTTGACGTTGAATCGGTCATAGGTCTTATCCGTAATCTGCCACTGTCCGGTGATCGGCTCAAACTTCACTTGAATCCGATACTTGTAATAGTACGGCGTTCCGAGCAATTCATAGACAAACGCCTGAATATCCTCGGGTGGAATCCATGTTGCCCCAAGCCGTACACCGATTTCCGCCGCCGACAAATCCTTTGGCTGTACCTTTTCCAGTGCTTCAACATTGTCTTTGTAATCATCGGGATATTGTTCGGCACTGCGTCGTGCGACCGCAAGTTTTTCACGGACATTGCCCGACAGGTATTCGTCGGCGGGCAGATACTTCGGTGTCTTATCGTTGCCGAAGCCGTACAGGGGATTGAGGAAAATGACACCCTTGAGGTCATCAAAGATTTCATCTTCACTCTTTCCGGTCAGTTCCATCATATAGTCCATATCCACAAACGCTCTCTCACCGAGGGAAACAGCCAGTGCTTCACTTGCCGTATCGGTTTTCTCAACCGATAACTTCGGCTTGATCGTCCGCTTGGTAAAGATGTCTGCTTTTTCTTTGAGATTTCCTTCCTCGTCAAGCTTTTCAAGAGAACACAAGAGGAAGTAGGCATTATCATCATCGAATACGGATGCGTTGCCACGGCTGCCCAAGAGCCCGTATTTCGCGGTAAACTTATCGTACTGCTCATTGAGCTTCTGTTGCAGAGCGTGTACCGAACTGTCGGGATAGTTTTCAAGCTGCGCGTCGATCAGTTCACGAACCGTATCCCGAATGGCTATCATACCCTTGATTCTGTTCTCGCCTGTTGCCGTTGTCTCCACCGGCTTCATCATACTGTTCTCGCGGTAATATATCTTACCGTTCACAACTGTGTATGAGAAATTCCGCACATTCGGATCGGCGGGGATCATGCCATCCGCTTCTTCTCCTGTCAGTTCTTCGGTTTGGATTTCATCAATCTCGGCATGAATATTCGCAACTGCTTCTGCCAGAAGGTCTTCCAGCTTCTCGTCTTCAAAAGGTCGGCAGCTTGACTGCGGACCGAATGGTCCCGAAACCATTTCCATATTGCCGAGGATCATTTCGGGATGGTCGATAAAGTATTGGTTCATCTCGATCCCGTTTGCATCGACTCCGAGGTGACACCAATCGGGATCGCATTCGATCACCCTGTCCCGCTTCTGGAGGAAGATGATATCGGCTACCGCTTCCGTTCCGGCGTTTGCTTTGAATGTGTTGTCGGGAAGTCTGATCGCTCCGAGAAAATCTGCTCTTGCGGCGATATACTTACGCACAGAAGCGTTCTGCTTGTCCATTGTGCCTTTACTGGTGATAAAGGCGATCACGCCACCGGGGCGTACTTGGTCAAGTGCCTTTCCGAAGAAGTAATCGTGAATGAGGAAGTTGTGCTTGTCGTATTTCTTATCCTGCACCTTAAACTGACCGAACGGCACGTTGCCGATTGCCACATCGAAGAAGCTATCCGGGAAGGAAGTGTTTTCAAAACCGCTGACCGTGATGTTCTGCTTTTGATATAACTGCTGTGCAATACGTCCACTTATCGAATCAAGTTCGACACCGTAGAAGCGGGATTCGCTCATTGACTCGGGAACAAGTCCCATAAAGTTGCCGACACCGCAGGACGGTTCAAGGATATTGCCACGGGTAAAGCCCATATTTGAAAGTGCCTTGTAGATTCCGTTGATCACGACAGGCGGCGTGTAAAATGCCGTCAGCGTGCTTTCTCTTGCGGCGGCATATTCGTCTTCGGTAAGCAGTTCTTTCAGTTCCGAATAGTGCGGACTGTCTTCTTCAAAACAATCTGCAAGGCTGCCCCAGCCAACGTAACCGGCAAGGATTTTCTGCTCATTTTCATCGGCGAGTCTGTCTTCGCTTTCCAGTTTTTTCAACAGTCGAATGGCATCGACGTTTGCCTGATACTTCTCTACCGCTTTAAATGCAGTACCTTCATAGTCCGCCGTCTGAATACGGTAATCAAGCTTTTCGTCATACGGCACTTCCGGATGGAAAGCCGTAATCGCTTTTTTCGGCTTCGGCTTTTCTTCCTGCATGGTCGGCATTTCAGAGAATTCTTCGTCAGCGTCGGGCGCATTGCCCGGAAACATCCGGTATCCGTCTGCTCCTAACTCTGCTTCATATACGTCGCCCGCCTTCTCTGCTTCAAGATTTGAAATATAAGTTTCGATCTCACGGTCAATCTTATTGAGGTTTTCGGGAGTAAATTCCACATAGTCCGGCTCTGTTTCAAAGGTAGCCATCGCTTGCGTAAAATACGGTGTCCGTTCATTGGCAAGCTCACAATCCGCCATCTCGCTGATACTCTCCACGAAAGCGTCAAGCTGTTCGCTGTCGGCAAAATCCCCCTCGTGACTTACAAAATCATCATACGCTTCTTTGAAAACGGAGAATGCGAGAGTGCTTGTAACAAACTGTCCGCCATCGGTTGCGTCCGGATTGTAATAAATCCAATAGAGTTCTTCTTTCGTTGAATCAAGGAAAATGTGCGTTTCGTCGGAGATATTGGTTTTCGACTCTTTGATGGAAGACCAATACGCTTCAAGCGAATCGTAGATGTCAATTCGATAATCGGCTTCCGTCAACTGTCTCAGGTATTTTTCCTGTACATGATTCGGAATACCGCACATCGGAACACGCTCGCCGTTTTCCATCTGCCTTGTTGTCAGCGTCAATCCGAGAAGATTTGCGGCAGCTTGAGCTTCTTCACCGAGAAATTCAAGGAAGTCACCGACTATAACGGCTTTGATCCTCTTGATTTCCTTCTTCGGCTCATCCATTACCTCTGCTGTCGGCAGTTCAATCGGCTCGTGATAAATGAATGACTCATTCAACGGGTTCTCTTTGACACGACGGACAAACACATCAAGCGGCATTTCCATCGGGATCAGTGTGCCGTCAAACAACGATACTTCACCGTTTGTCGCCGACATCAACTGCACTTCGTCTTTCCCGATATGGAGCCAATCGCCGAGCTTCATGTCCAAACCGTGCTTTTTGAAATCCACATCGACCGTCGGCTCTTCCGCCGCAGGTTCTGCGGCTCGCAAAGCGATTTGCTCTCCCGGCTCGGGCTTGTGCTTTCTGTAAGACGAATGCGGGAACAGATCATACTTTCCGTTATCGAACTTGATAAGGTCTTCAAGAACCTTTTTATCATGATCGTAATATCTGCTACCCGGCATTTCGCTGTCGAACACTTCCTGCATGGAAGCAATCAACTCACGGAGTTTTTCCTTGTCCTCCAGAAGAGGGATAATCTCTTCGGTTTTATCCTCAAAGAAGCTGTCCTTTTCCATGCTGAACGGTCTTGCCACATCTGACGGTTTTCCCGAATAGAAGCCCTGCACTCCCTGTGCAAGGATCGACAGTTCGTACCGGTCAAGCGATGCCGCTTCTTTCGGAGTCAGGTATCTGTTCTCTTTTATAAGAGCCGCGATGCGATTGGCAACCTGTGTCCAACTCATAAGAATGTCCCTGTGATCAAACTTGTCAAGTCCGCCGGCAATCGCCAAGCCCTTCCCGTCGTGGTTTTCATTCACTCGTGAAGTGGAAGATCCGCCGATTCCATATTCGTTTGACAGGAACTTGGCTCTTTCCCCGTTGTCCTTGTGGTTAAGAAAAAAAGAGTAAATACGGTACTTTCCCTCGCTGATACTGCTGCCTTGCCGAATCAGATTGTTATCAATCTGGTCTTGCGAGAGATAGTGTTCGGGAGGAAGTACATATTCTTCCTGCGGGTACTCCATCGGATCTCTGCGGTAACTGTTGACAAGCATCTTGACAAACTGCGGCGTATATCCGTCCCGTCTGCGCGGATTCTCTGTCATTTCATCTACTGCCTTTTCAAAAGCCGGAATGAACTGTTCGGCTCTTTCCGGTTTATTCAAGGTCGCATAAAAAGAAACCACCTGCTCCGGATACCCATTATCTGTCGGTTCAAACGGAAGCTTGGCATCCCGGAAGAAATCCCTGTAAACATTGGTCAGCCGTTCAGCAACGTCCTTGTTGTAGATACCGATTGCCCTCGGCACATCATCTTTGGAGATATACTGACCGAGTTCGATCAGTTGTCGGATACGGCTATCCATCTCCGCCCATGTGAGCGTTGACGTTCTCCATGCCTTTGCCACACTGTCGCCGGTTGAGAAAGTAACGCCGTCCTCATTCCATGACACCGCACATTTCTGCCCGTTGACGATCAATCCAACAGCGTCGCTTTCATATTCGGCACGGAGATAACGGATATTTTCCTCCTGATTGTTTGCTCGGAGATAATACCCATATATACGGTAGTTGCTGTTTTTCGTGCAACCGCCGAGACGAAGAAAACCGTCAATGACCTCCTGCGAAACGCAGAGATCTGTCCGGGGTTTCGGTGCATCAATCGGCTTTGGCTTTTCAACTACAACTTCTGTCGGCTTTTCTTCTTTCAAGTCCGGCATCTTTTCTACTTTGGGATCAAGGTAGTTATTATCCTTGATCAGTGCTTCGATCAGCGTTCTGGTCAAGTCCCAACTGAATGTCGCACTTGCTGACGGGTTCAGGAAAGTGCCACGAAATAAATGAAGACCGTCATCAAAAAGTCCGCTGTATCCGAGATAATCATCTTTGTTTTCATCTTTCCAAAAACTGATTGTGGCTTTCGGGAAGCACTCCCGGATATAATCGTTCTTTCTCTGCTCATTCTTTTCCCCGGACAGAAAAAGCACAATGTCTTCCTTACTGTGCGTAAGGTCATCACTGTGCTTTAAGATTTTGATCATTTCCTCCGGCAAAAGGAATGCGGGAGGTTCTTCTTTTTGTGGCTCGTCGGTTATGCGTAAATATGATTTATTTAACAATAAATCAGTTCGCTCAGAACCGTCTCCTCCGCCGAAGCTTTGATGTTGTTCATCTCCTGTACCCACAGCATCTGATCCTTGGCTTTCAGCGATTCGTTGATCCCACGGCTCGTCGCCATTTGGTTCATAAGGCGCGAAAGCATCGTCTTCGCCTCCAGGTCGATCTTGTGCAGATACTCGTTCAGGCGGAACTGCGTCAGAAGCGTCGTATAGGTTCCCTTCCGGTGTTCCTTGATGAATTGCAGTCTCAGGTCGCCGTACTTCCCGATTGGGTAATTCGTCTGCTCCGGCACTTTCAGTTCGGGATACAGCATCCCGTCTGTCCCCTCGCGGTAAGTCAGATTCAGTTTTTCCATATTCTTGTCCTCCTTGATCGGTAGTTTTTTCTTTTTCAGCACTATTGTATTCCTTTTCTTTTTTCTCGTCAAATGTGCGAATTTCTTTTTCGCAGTTTTTGACCGTTCGCTCAATATCCCGCAAAACCACCTGTGCAATATCGCTTGTCGCATTACCGAGCAGGTTAATGGTTTCGGGGGTGTCGAACTCCCACAGACTGTCAAAGTCCACATCCCCAAGGTACAGATCTGCGTCAGCCCCCAGTCTCGTCAACACCGTATAGGCAACGCTGATTCCAAGCAACGGCTGAAATCTTGCACGGATATTATCCTCATCAAGCCCCTCAAGGTTACTGTTTTCTGTAAGTGAGAGCAGATCAGCCATATAGTCGGTCATGTTATCCTGTACCGCATTTCTGCAAGCGGATTCTACGGCAATAAAGAATTCGTCTGTGTCTTCCAGTTCGCCGAAACGGTTTTCCAGAGAATCAAGAACATCGTCTTTGTATTCGTCTTTGAGCTTCCACAGGTTCAACTGTTCGCCGTGACGACCGTGGGTATCCGCCACGTCGAAGACATAGCGGATACCGGTGTACGTGCCTTTGTCCTGAATCAATGCAATCCCCTTTGCGTTTCGATTTACCCATCGGTCAAAGGTTTTATTCCACATTTCAAGTTCGGCACATGCGGTTGCATTCGGACGCTGAGCAAAAATGAGAACCTGATCGGAAAAAGGATACTTATACTGAAATGCCGCCGTTTTTAAGAAGCCGCACCATGTTTCAAGCGTATCCGTTAAGATACCAAGCTGACGGTCATATACTTCTCGAATCAAGTCTATTTTTCTCGGCATATAGGTTTTCTTTTTTTATCGGCACTTTGTTTACAAAGTGCGGTGTGAAACCATCTGCACAATAGATTGTGATGAGTCTTCATGTTTCACACTGTTACCTTTCTTTTGATTTTTCTTTCTTTACGGGGTACGCTTTCATATAGTCATCAAGCGTCATCGTCTCTCCTGTATAGTTCCAGTCTTCCTCGGGATCAATATCCAAATAGCCGTCACCGTCAAGGTCAATGGGCTTGTTCGTAATCAGCGTCCCCCAGTGATTGACCATAATGCTCCTTGCGATTTGACAAGGATCACCGTTTCCGTAATCGTCCTCACGGACTTCATAACGGAAATATCCTTTGGGAACTGTATCCAGATCCACTCTGAGGTTTGTGAAAAGCATGGGACGGTCAAAGAGTTCCACGATTTCATAGGTTTCTTCCCTTGCGTCAACTCTCATCGGGCATCTCCTCCTTTTGCACGTTCTTTTCGTTCAAAGATAACGTCAGGCAGATCGTAACCGTACACATCTGCTACAAGGTTCCCGATCTTCTCCGTCACCTTATCAATATCCTCCTGTGTGGCTTCCCCGTTATAGAGCTTCAATTCCAAATCAGAAAGATCATCGTCGGTCGCGTTTTCTTTTACTTTACGGTACACATAACGGTTGGTTCCGTCGTGATGAGCCTGCGAGCCGCAGAACTCTCCGTCACGGGTAACATACCATTCCGCACTGTCGTATTTGTAATCGAGACAATCCCGCAGATTGGCATTCCGGATTTCTTTATATCCCTGATGGTGTCCGTCCCATAAACCGAGATCGGCGATGACAAGGAGAGTGCCGCCGATTGGCTTATTCAGATTGGCTCTTTCGTCGTCGAGATATCCGGCATTCAGTTCGACCATTTTTTCATATAAGTCAAATTCGTCATACCCGGGATAATCCTCTTCGAGATACTCCCTCCAGTCCTCAAGGTCCAAATTCATATCCGACCACACAATATGCTTTTCGGGGCATTCCGCATAGGATGCCCCAATTCGCTCCATTGTTTCGGCAAACTCACAGATATGCCATCCTCTCCCGTCGGAAGTGGCAAAATGATATTCGTCAAGGTAACGGCACTGGTATGCTTTCATGACTCCGTCGCGGTATTTGATTTGAATAAAACCGTTGTCCGGGATCTTGAAAAGAAGCGAATAATCAGACTTAATAAATCGGATTTCTTTGGGCTGGTTCAGTGTGACTTCATCATTTACGGTGAGAACACCGCATTCGTTTCCGAAAACATAACCCATCAGCGATCCTCCTTATCATTCTGCTTCGGCTCCTTTGCTTCCTTGATCGGCATGACGTGAAGCTCACCGTTCACGCGGAAGAACATTTCGGGATTCTTGAACTTCTCAGAATACTTGTCGATCATCTCCGTGTCGAGTGAAGCAAAGTCGTCTTCACCGATTCCGGCGATCATAAATGTACCGGCGATAATGTCAATCATTTCTCCGTCATCGGAACGAACTGCTCTGTTCAGCGGAAGCCCGTTGATTTTTCCCTCTTCATTGACGATGAATACCACGTTGTCTTCTGTTGGATAAAAGGTTTCAATATCACCGTCAACCACACCCTGGAGCGATTTCAAGCCGGAATCAATCTCTTTGACATAGGGCTTCTTTTCAGGTTCGATAATGAGGACGGTGAGCTTTTCATTTTTGATTTCTTGGGTGCGGCTTGTATCGAAATCAACCTTTTCAAATCCAACGCTGTCACAGTAGTAACAGCCGGGTTCAACAGAATCCGACTCCATGACTTCCACAATGTCGGAAACGGAAATTGAACGTCCCTTATAATCGTCGGGACAATCAATATTGAAGGTGCGGTAAACATCCTCAAGCGAGTTTCCTTCCATTTCACATTCATACACCTTGTCGTAAATCCCGGGGCAAACCTTGTCCGTTCCCTGCAACGTCACAAAACGCTCCAATCCTTCAAACGCAACACAGTCATTGTCTCTGTCGGGATTTATCTGATAAATTGCAATTTTCATGCCTTTATGCTCCTGTTTTTTATAATTTTTGGGGTCTGCACCCGGCACACGCCAGCCGAACATGGAGCCGGCTTCCATTGCCTGCCGCTGTTCATAGGTGACACCGATGGCTTTATTCAGTTCCTCCACCGTAGCACCGTCCGGCAACTGAAAAGGATAGTATCCTCTTTCGGCATATCGGATCATAATGGGTTCTCCCGTACTCGGCAGAGTGGAATAACAGTGCGTCGGCATCCCCTTTTCCCCTGCGAGGTGTGCCATCAGTCTGGCTGTTTCATAACAGTAAACATAGCACTCGTAGTCGCCGGGAGTCGGCATACAGCGAATATAATAGGCGTATTTATTTGTCAGCACACGGAACCCCCAACAGTCCTCCGTATAGGAATGTGTATTCCTGCAATCTTCCCTGTCACGGCAGAACCTTCTCATTTCGGTTCTGCTTTTGAGAACGCCGGTACGAAGGTCGTCGATAAACATATCGAATACACCTTTGAAATAGGAATCGTTCATTTTACTGTTGGCATGGTCAAACCAGGAACAGTAAAACTCTTCTCCGCTTGAACCGAAATCAATGCGGAGGTGTCCGATGGTGCCGAGTGCTTCGTCTTTTTCTTTATCCGAGTAAAACAGAAGCTCTTCGGCTTCTGTCTCCACGGGTTCAAGTTTGTTTTTCATCGGCATTATCTTACATCCTTATCCCTGTCGTGGATCTTGTGAAAAGAGTCCTCACCGGGAACAAGCCCGAGATATCTGCCGTTATCGAAACGGCAGTGGATCGTACCGATGGAGTCAACGTGATCCACAGTTCCTTTTGTACCGGGTTCAATCGGGTGCGGATCATTATCCATTCGGTCTACCATAACACGGCTGCCTGCCGGATACTGTTTGCGTAAAAGTTCTACTTCTTCTGCATCAATTCCAAACATCTTGTTTGTCCTTTCATCTTTTGTTTTTTGCTTCTTGCGGGGCGTAATATCCGTCTTTGTCATAATTCAGAATATCTGCCATCGGGCTTTCCCAACCGTATATGACGCCGCCGATCATCGCCGATGTCTGCTGTTTGCTGACCTTGAGTTCCTTGTTTTGCTCTGCCACATAGGTCTCGTTTTCCTGTTTGTTATTTCCGTATTGGGGGTATTCCTCAAATCCCGTCTCGCCGAAGCGAATACGGATTCGGGTTCCGTCAAACGGGTTGAGGGCATAGCAAGCTTCGGGAAGTTCCCTTGCCTTTGCGAGCTCGCGCATCAAAACAGAACGGTCATAGGCATAAATGCAAAACTGCTTTTTCTCGTTCCACGGTGTGCAGGCGATATACCAGATGTGATTTTCCGTCAGAACACGAAAGCCCCAACATTCACGGTTATACGAATACGGAATGTGGCACTGCAAGTGTTCCCGGCAATACGCTTCCATAGCGGATTTGCTTTTGAGCAGATAGTGCCCAAGCTCGGAAGATAAAAAACACAGCAGAGTATCATACTCATACTGTGTTTCACTGTCCACATTGAAAAGACCTGTATTGATATCCGGCGTTTCGTCCCTGAACACACCTCTCACAAATCCGAGATAGCCGAGTTTACTGTTTTCCTGCTCGGTAAAGAGCGTCTGTTCATTCCACAGAGCGATTTTCTCCAATTTCATCGGCATCCTCCTTGTTTTCGTTTTCTCCCGGCTTTGCGTTTTCGTCAATGAGGTAAGCAAGCAGTTTGTTTGACTTTACCGCCTGCATACACTCAAGAACGCTGACAAGGTCAAGGCGGCAACAGCGAGGCAGCTTAACGGCATCGTTTATCGTAAGCGAAGCGATCTGCTTCTCTTCCTTAAAACCGGCTTCGATCAGATTTTTCAAAATGGCAACGTGCTTGTAGTTTACAGAAGCCATCAGCGTTCACCCTCCGTTTTCTTTTTGATTTTCGTTCTGTCGTATTCCTCCTTGAGCACACCTTTGCAAATATCCGACACTGTTTTCTTTGCATAAGGCGGGAGCAAATTTTCGGGGACGATTCCCATCACATGAGAACGCTCAACACGCACCCGACTGCGAGAATACAAATTCCATCCGAAGCATGCACTGCCCCGGCTGTTCGCCTCCGATCCAAACCCGCCGTCGATATAGAACAGTTGATTTGAGATGTTTCTTCTGCCGTCAGACAAGGACTGCGGCCGGATAGCGACCACCGTCCCCTTGATGGAATCCTCCCATCCGCAAGGAATCATGTCCTTTGCTTCAAGGCAGGAGACATCCGATAGCGGAATCGCCCGTTTTTCGTTTTCAAGGATAATTGCCTCGGCTTTGATATTATCCGCATAGTGTTTGATCGCCTCGAAATAATCGTCGGAAACAATTCCTTCGTATCTGCCGAATAATCCGTTATCCAGCACGATGCAGGAGATATACCTTGGCTTTTCTTTGTTTTTCTCGTTGACACCAAACACGATTCGTTTTCCGTCAATCCAGGTCGAGGACTCGATTTCATAGTCCTCGATCATTTCTTTTTCTTCGTCTCTGTATCCCATCATTTCTGCCCCAGGTACCAATCATCATAGATCGTTCCGTTGATCGCAACGGTGTTGGCGTTTCGTGTCGCGGTAATCATCCCTGCGGGAGTCCAGATCTGTGTTGCGGTTACAGATACAACATAGTTTCCATCCTTAAACCACACGGGAATGAAATGAACCCGACCGCTGTTTTCCGCACATGAATTCGGGGCAAAGCAATAAGTGCCTCCGACAAGCTGCAAAGTGCGGCAAGAGCCGTTTGCCAAAGAGTAATTAAACTCGGGGAATGCGGCTACTACGCTCTGCGCTCCCGTATAGGCATTGCTGTCAGGCATGGAATAGCCGCCCAGAGTACTAATGCCCGGAGCATACGAAACCGTGATTCCGTACCCGGACTTCATCGTCCATTTGCCCGATTCATAGACAGCCGTTGAGCAGTTACCCTCCGGTGCTACCGACGGAGAAGCGGTGCTGACTTTTATTCCGTAGTTTTTCAAAACAAAAGCACCGTTTTCATAAACGTACTGATTCCACGTGGCACTTCCTGCCGTAACGCTCGGAGCACTCAAACCGCCGTAAGATGCCGGCTTGTCCGCCTCATATCTTGTGTTCGGTGTCTGTGAATCCGCAACGGTTACGATCTTTTTGGAAAAGGTGACTGTATTATTCGTGCGGTCTTCTTCATTCAACGTCCCGCCGTAGTTGGTAGTACATTCACAATAGACCGTCTTTCCGGCAAGAGTTGTCGGAACAGTCCATTTGAAATAGACGAGATTGCTCTTTCCGGTCGGAATCACGAAATCCTCCCAATCCTGACTTGTAACGCTGACCTCGGCACTGCCGCTGAAATAATATGCTCGGAAATGCACTCTGTTGTGCTTATCCGGGACAATATCTTCCGTCCCGTCGTTGTAAATAATGAAGCTTGAAATCACGGTGTTCCCTGCCACATAGTCAGCGTCAACTGTAACCTGTTTTACTGACTGCGCATAGTCGTAATCCTTTACAGTCAGAACGGCGGATTTACTGTTGTTGGATGAATCCACTTCCCGGCTGCGATCAGCCCAGTTGATTCTTACCGTAACCGTATGATCACCGGTCGCACTGCCAACCGAAAGCGTGAAGGTCAAAGTAGCTCGTCCGTATGCCGACAGGTTTATTGTCTTGGCGGATACCACGCTCCCGTCGTACAGCAATTCAACAGAAATACCTGAATAAGCATTTTTCATATCCCAACTATCGACTACGGAAGTAACCGTAACACTGCCGTATTTGGATGACTCGGTTTCGGAAAGCGAGATACTTGTCACAGACAAATCGTAGTTGGTCTTTTCCCATACGGCATACAAGGTGATTGCTCCGTTTGCCGTATAGCTTGCACCGGGCACATAGGTGGCAGACGTTGCCTTGCTGTCCGCACTCCAACCGAGAAAATCGTAACCGCTTCTTGTCGGCTTTGCCGATGAGAGCGTCAACGCGATTCCATAAGTCTTTGTTTGACTTGCGGGTACTCCGCTGCCGCCGTTACCGTTATATACAACGGAATAGGTTTTGATCCTCCATACTGCGTACAGGGTTGCCCCGGCGTTTGCCGTATAGCTTCCGCCTGCCGTGTAAGTTGCCGACGTTGCGGTGCTGTTTGTACTCCATCCCAGAAAATCGTATCCTTCCATTGTAGGCTTTACGGAAGAAAGCGTCAATGTTACTCCATAGGTCTTTATCTGACTTGCGGGTGCTCCGGTGCCGCCATTCGCATTAAAACTGACTGTATAGGTATCCGGCGTATAAGACCAGACCGCATATAAGGTTGCTCCGGCATTTACCGTATAACTTCCTCCTGCCGAATAGGTGGCAGTTGTTGCCGTACTGCTTGTACTCCATCCGAGAAATGTGTACTGGCTTCTCGTCGGTTTTACAGACGAAAGTGTAAGCGTTACGCCGTAGGTCTTTGTCTGACTTGCAGGTGCTCCGGTGCCGCCATTGGCGTGATACGAAACCGTATAGGTGTCCGGCGTATAAGACCAAACGGCATATAAAGTGATACTTGCATTGGCGGTGTATGAGCCGCCCGCCGAATACGCGGCACTCGTTGCCGTACTGTTTGTTGCCCAACCAAGAAACGTATACTGGCTTCTTGTCGGTATCGTTGCAGGCAAGATGAGCGTTACATCATCGGTTTTCGTCTGATCTGACGGTGCTCCGCTGCCTCCGTTGGCATGAAATGATACTGTGTAAGTTGCAGGTGTATAACTCCATACCGCGTATAAGGTTGCAGACGCATTGACCGTATAGCTTCCCCCTGCGGAGTAAGTGGCGCTTGTCGCCGTACTGCATGCAGACCAACCGAGAAAGGTATAATTCTTTCTTGTAGGTTTAGTAGACGAGAGCGTCAGTGCTTCACCATAAATCTTTGTCTGACTTGACGGCGCACCGGAGCCGCCGTTTGCACTATACGAAATTGTATAGGTCGTCGGGGTATAAGTCCATACCGCATATAAGGTCACAGAGGTATTTAATGTGAATATCCCTCCTGCGAGATACTCGGCACCGGTTGCCGTATTGCTTTTAGCCCATCCAAGAAACGTATAATTCGTTCTCGTCGGTTGCGTGGAGGATAACGTCAGCGTGACGTCCTCCGTTTTGGTTTGACTTGCAGGCGCGCCTGAACCGCCGTTTGCGTTATAGGAAATCGTATAGGTGTTCGGAGGGATTGCCTCCCATATTGCATATAACGTAAGTGCACCGTTACCGGTATAACTACTGCCCGGCTGATAGGATGCCGTCGTTGCCTTGCTTGATGTTCCCCATCCCATAAAAGTATAGCCGTTTCTGGTAGGTACAACAGAGGAAAGAGTTAAAGCCACACCATAGGTTTTGGTTTGACTTGACGGTGCCCCCGAACCGCCGTTCGCATTAAAAGAAACCGTATAAGTCGGAGGGGTATACTTCCATACTGCGTACAATGTGGTATCGGCATTCGCTGTAAATGAACCGCCTGCCGAATAGGTTGCGCTCGCCGCACCGCTGCTCGTGCTCCATCCGAGGAAAGTGTAATTCGTTCTCGTCGGTATTACACCCGAAAGCACCAATGAAACACCGTAAGTCTTGGTTTGACTTGCGGGTGCGCCTGAACCTCCATTGGCGTTATAGGAGATCGTATAAGTCGGAGGCGTATACTCCCAAACGGCATACAGCATCGTATTTGCATTTGTTGTAAAGGTTCCACCTGCGGCATAGGTGGCAACCGTTGCCGTACTGCTTACACTCCAACCGAGAAACGTATAATACGTTTTTGTCGGTTTGGTAACGGAAAGGATCAAGGTCACGCCGTGCGTCTTGGTTTGAGCGGACGGTGCGCCTGTGCCACCGTTTGCGCTATACGAAATCGTATATGTGGTAGGCGAATAACTCCATACCGCATACAATGTCGTGTTTGCATTTGTGGAAAAGGAACCGCCCGCCGAATAGGTGGCACTTGTTGCCGTACTGCTTGTACTCCAACCGAGAAAAGTGTAATTGGAACGTGTTGGCTTTGTATTCGACAGTGTCAGTGTCACGCCATAGGTCTTGGTTTGACTGGAAGGTGCTCCGCTTCCGCCGTTGGCATTATACGATATTGTGTATTTCGCCGGCGAATAACTCCACACCGCATATAAAGTCGTATTTGCATTGGTTGTAAAGGACGCACCCGGTGAATACGTCGCACTTGTCGCCGTACTGCTTGTACTCCATCCAAGGAAAGCATAATTGCTTCTCGTCGGCTTTGTACTTGATAGCGTCAAGGTTACATTTTGCGTTTTGGTCTGACTTGCAGGCGCACCGGAACCGCCGTTGGCGTTATAGGAAATCGTATATGTTTTTGGCGTATTGGATTCCCATACCGCGTATAAAGTCTTCGTGGAATTGACCGTGTACGATCCACCCGGCTGATAGGATGCCACGCTTGAGCTACTGCTTGTTCCCCAACCCTTGAAGGTATACCCGCTACGAGTCGGAACGTCCGATGGAAGAGTCATATCCCTGCCGTAAATTTTGGTAACGCTGCCCGGCGCTCCGCTGCCGCCGTTAGCATCAAAACTGATGGTATAGGTGTTCAAATCATAATAGTAGTCGATATTACAAACACGATTAATGCAATAGTCCATCTTACCATGCTTTGATTCACTATACGTAGACCAATCGTCCATATCTTCCGATAAAGGTGTGTTTACATATTTATAACTGTAACAACGCGGACTGGAAGGCATATTTTTGTACTTTCCAACCCATGTCCACGAGAACTTACCGGAAATACTCGACTCATAACCGTCTTTGAGATGATAGCCGGTAATTGTCCTTTTGGATGTCGAAATATAGTCATAGTAGTCAATGGTTGACGAGGCTGAATCGTACTTTGTGTAGTACTTGTAATTCGGATTGGTCGGGTCAATATTCTGAATATAGTGATTTACAACAAGTTGTATACTCTCGGATTTTCTTACAGTAACAGTGGCCTCTAGTTGGCTCTTACTAAGTCCGGTGTAAAACTGATAATTGATTTGAATATATGCCGATGTGCAAAGGCCTGTCCCACTCGTCCACGTAATTTTACAGGTTTCAAGCAGACTTTGGTTGCTTGAAAAAGCTACGATATCGTAGCCATACAGAGAAAGCGAAATTAGATCGTCCTCTCCTGTTTTAGTATGATAAGTTACCTTCTTGACAAGACTTCCGCTTGTATCCACACAACTTACGACGACCGTTCGGTTGCATTCGCTTGACGGAAACAGATACTCTACCGAAGATGTTCCGTCCGGCTCATAGTATGTTGCGCTGACTGCAAGTGACATAACCATGAGCATCATGATCGCAAACAGCGCAACAAATAAGATTTTTATTTTTCTCTTCATTCATTTCCTCCGTTAAACACTGTCTTGCCGTCAAGATAATCCAAAAGGAGACAGTTGCCTTCAATGGACACACCGAATTGTTCCATAGCTGTCCTTTCCAGTCTATCCTTTTCAGATTCCTCGGATTCTGCAAAACAAGAAACAAGCTTTTCCTGCCAGTCCGCATGGTATTCGGACTGCGCCAAAGAGCCGACGTAAAGGAGTTGTGCTTCCACGATTTCTTTTTCGCCGACACCTTTTTCCGTTAAATATGCGACAATCGCTTCAAGCCATCCCGTGGTGTCGTCAAGTTCTCTTGCAATGCAAAGCTTTGCGGCAGTCCCATCAAGAGTGACCGTCCGTGGCTTGACTTCCGAAAACAGCACAAACAGCGGCATAGCCCCCATGGTGTCGTTTTTCACAATGTCGAATATGTTATCCGCATTGATACCGAACACCTTATTCACAAGGTTCGGAAAATCCTCGGTAATGCCGTACTCGGGTACACAAGCCGACAGCATTTCAAGATAATCGGCATCGTTCACGTCATACGACAAGCCGAAATTGAAATGGAATCTCTGCACCTGCCGAATGGCATCTTCGCAATATCCCTTATCCGCAAAATGGTTGATCAGAACAAACAGATCGTTTTCGACCTTATTGTAATAATCGTCATTCGGTTCGGGATAAATGAGATTCATGTTATCATCCGTAAGATACAACCCGTTCTCATCTGTCTGCGCCACGCCTAGGCTCATCCGATAAGCGAGAGACAAAATGCCGTCTTCAAGGAGGATTCTGCGTTCATCGGATAATGAAACAACATCGTTTTCATGAATATCTGTTTCGGTAACATCCACGTCACCCGTGTCTGCCGGATGATCCGCGCTTTCGGGGATCACATAAAGGATGATCGGAACGAGGATTGCCGCACAGCAAAAAATCGCCACCACAGCGATAAACCATTTATTCCTCATCACCCGGCATCTCCTTTGTTCCGTATTCCACGTCCCCGGATATTACAATGGCGGAGTCTTCTCTCTCCTGCTCATTCAAATCGAAATCCAACTCCCCTTTTTTCGCACTTGGAATCGGATCATCGTTGACAATCGGGGCAATATTCGGTTTGGTATCAGTTGCCGGAATGTCAGTCGGATCTTCAATGGGAAAATCCGACTGCACCGGCGGTTCCTTTCGGTCGCCTCTCAAAATAACGCCGACTGTCAGGCAACCGATGACAACGGCGATAACAGCAATAAATGCTATCAAAAATACTTTGTTTTTCATCTGCGAAACATAATTCCTTTCATTTTTCTATCAGACTGCTCACGATTTCCACGGGAATCCGAACAGTTATAGCGGTCTTGCCGAACATCCGAAACGGTATTGAAAGCGTATATCGGACAGTCACACCGACAGAATCCCCTGTTGCTGCACGGATGCTCGGTCTGCTCATCGAATAGGAGATCTCTCCTTTTGTCGTCACGACCGAGGAAGTCCCGCTGTTCCCAAAGCCAAGCTCGGAATACGCGCGGTTTACAAGGTTGGTTCTGTCGATGCTGTTTTCCCAAGCGTCGCCCTGTTTGAGTGAATTGTATTTTTCCACCGAATACTTCGTCACAAGACTGTCCATTGCCAGTTGCTTCTCCACCTTGTCTGCATCGGCAAGGTGAAAGATAAGCGAATACTGAATGGAAACGGCAATGATCATCACAACGATCAGGACGAGAACGCAGGTGAGTATATAGGAAAATCCGGCTTTTGAGGAAAGTATCTTTCTCATAGGCACCTCATTTCCAATACACACGGGACAAGCCCGATTGCGTAACCGTTACCGTAAACGGCAAGGTGAACTCTCCGAACCCCTGCAAGGTGATTTCATGTGAGATGGTACAAGTGATCGTGTCTCCAAGCTGAACCTGTTTTTTCGCGGCATTGTAATAGGTTGCATTCCAACTGACAGTCGGAGTAATACCCGTTTCAGAGCACAATTCCGCAAAGCGCCGATTGACTTCATCCCCGATTTTTCCGGTTGAGGTTGCCGTTTCAATCAGTTCCTCGCACATATACCGCATATCCTGCTTGAGCGTAATAGCAGACCAAAGAGAAATGGCGACAACAAGGATAAAGACAAGAACCAGTACGGCTACGGCAAGGTCGATGTATCCTTCTCCGTTTTTGCTTTTGAGAATCTTTTTCATACCGTCACCGCCTTACATAATTCCGCTGAGCGAGTTCATCAATACCTGCCCGATAACCGCCACATAGATCAGCAGGAAGCAAAGCATCAAAGCCATTGAAAGCTTCTTTACTTTTCGGGGGATCGCATTTGCCTGCGCTTTCAGATTCAGACGTTGCAATTCCTTGAATTTCATGGAAAGTGAAGTCCAAAGTGCCGTAGTGTCGGCAGAATTCTCTACCGTTTCAAGTGCTCTGACCACTTCACTCAGCCATGTGGAACCGATTCGCTTATCCAAAGCATCGAGTGAATGACGGATATTGCCGGAACTGCGCATTTCCGCAACAGTGATCAGCAATTCCTCTTTCAATTCCGGCTTTGCAATCGGGATATACGCTTCGAGAATATAGATAATGTCCCGGCTGTGTGACAGCAGCTTTTCAATATGACCGACGAACCTCGGCAATTCATATTCGATGTTGGCACGTTTTTGGCGTATCTTTTTTGTAACCTTCTTTGATTCGCTCAAATAGGTGAACACCGCAAATCCCAACAGAATAATGCCGATGATCCTGGAAATAAAAAACGCCGGGATCGCAAATACCGCAACCACCAACGCTTTAACAATGGCATCTGCGATATACTGCTCCGGCGTAATATCCATGTTGGCGGTTCTCAAGTCAATGACGAGGTTGGCGCGCTTTATTTCGTTGAGCTTCAGTTTTCCTGCCAGTTTTGTAGAAAAGTCCGTCAGATACAATTCAATGACGCTTGTCTTTTTGTTGCCTTTACGGCCGACGGAATTTGCCGCCTTTGACGCTTTGAGCGACGGTATCTTGAATAAGTCTGCAAGGATCAGTCCGATACCGATGGCGGAAACAACGCCGATTACGATTTGAAGAATAATCATACGTCGCCTCCTTATCTGCGGTATTCGACCGGTTTACAATACTGATTCATCTTGATGAATGTGAACAGCATCACGGCTCCGCAAACGGCGAGCGTGATCTTACCGAACTGCGTAAACATCAGCGCCGCATACCAGTCCTGATTGAGAAAATACAGAAGAGGAATGTTACCGACGACCATCAAAGCCATCATGTAATACTCTCGTTTGTTTTCCGCGATCATGACCTTTAACTCTGCGTTTACGATACGCATATCGGTCAGTTTTTCCACCACCGGATACAAGGTTCCGATCAGTTGGTTATCGTCCTGACAGGAAGAAAGCGTGTCGCACCATTCTTCCCATACAACGTCATGAACCTTTTCTTTGAGGTGGGTTATTGCCTGTTTTACGTCCGGATTGATAACGGTAATCTCGGCAAGAAAGCTTTGAAACAGTCCTTGCACGGGAGGTTTCAAGCTGTCGATGTTTTCTTCAACGGCGATTTTGAGGTTCATGGTACGCTCATAAGAAGAAGTGATTGCCGCAAGACCGGTTTCAAGCTCCAGTTTTACCTGATCTTCGTACTGATCAACCGTTTTCAGAAGATAAAGAAACGGGATCATCGCCATAGCAATGGCAAGGATCGGAGCCAGGAACGGGTTGCCGATCACCACTGCAAATACTGCACCGGCAATCATCAGAAGAAGTGCGACCGCACACGCAACGCCAAAGAACTTTTCCTTGCCTGTGTCGTTCAATGCTCTGCGGATCTTATCGAACCAAAGCACGATTTTATTGGTTTTCTTCTTTCCCCGGGCTGTCAATGCCTTATCCCGAAGACTCTTTTTCCTATCCAGAATGGAAGTGATATCTTCACCGATTTTTTCGGGTGTCAGTTCCAGAACGCTGACAATTCCGAATGCGATCAGTAAAAAGCAAACGATATAAACGACTGTCATTCGTTGATCTCCTTTCCTGCCGTTTCGCCGGCTGTGTATTTTTCAAGAAGCTCCTGCGGTACACCGCCGCGCATCAACTTGTTTTTGAGCGAGTCTGAAATGGTGTTTTCCTTTACGAACTCACCTTCAATGTGGTATTTTCCGTTATCGTATTCGTTACTGCGGATCTTGTAACGCCAAAGCTTGCGGTAATCGAGATCGCCGTTATCGTCTACAACACATTCGGAAATATCCATAACCTTTCGGGAATTATCCTCAAGCTTGTGGGCAAACACAACGATCGGAAACGCCAGCGCCGCCTGTTGGAGCGACTGCCTTTCAAAGTTTCCGTATGCAAGCGATGCGATACGACGATGCGCAAATCGTCCTCCGCCGCCGTGAACGGTAGACACAACCGTATGGTCTGTGGAGCTTGCTTCGATCGCATAATATGCTTCTTTGTTTCGCATCTCACCGACGCAGATAACGTCAGGATCGAAACGAAGAGCAGCCATGACAAGGTCATCCTGTGAAATGTTGTAGGACGGATTATCCGAAGGTCGGGAAAGCGTATGAACGACGTTATTGATAACTGCACCGTTCTCGTCTCTCTTTACAAGGGACAATTCTCTTGCACCGCTTTCAATCGTGTAGATACGTTTATTATCGGGGATTCCGGCGAGCAAGGCGTTCAGCAGGGTGGTTTTACCGGAAGAGGTTCGACCTGCAACAACGAAGGACACGCCGTATCGGATGCAGGTTTCGAGAAAGCCAAGCATTTCTTCTGTCAATGCCTCGGTGCGGATCAGGTTTTCCCTGTCCACTCTCTGCGGATGAAGCATACGAATGGAAACTGCGATACCCCTGTCAGCATCCACAATCGGATCTTTGAGTGCCGTTACACGGGTGTTGTTGGGGAGATGCCCCTGTGCCATCGGCGCGGCATTGTCAATAATCATACCGGAATGCTGCAACAGTTTCTTTACAACGTCGGTTGCGTGTTGCGGACTGAAAAAGAACTCGGTCGCCTTTTCGATATATCCGTTCAAATGCGTGACGGCAATATCGTCCCATCCGTTGATGTTCACTTCTTCAACGTCCGGATCAGTCAGATATTTTGTCAATACCGAATACTCCGCCATTTCGGAATACAATCGGTCAACGAGCTTTCTTGTGTCATACCCCGCAACCGTATATCCGGTATCGTAGAGGTACTGCGAGATATACGATTTCAGTTCGGCTACCTTGGTTTTGTCGATCAGAGCCGTGGCATATTTTCGGGAAATGAACTGCTGTACATTGCCGGCAAGAGTTGCCAAATCTATCTGTGCCACGATCAATCACCGCCTTTCTTTGGCAAGTTGTGCTTGCACAACTTGGGGGTGAAACAAGATAACTTACGATATTTTGTTTTCTTCATGTTTCACCCTTTCACCTTCTCTGCAATCATTCCGACAACCTGCATGAAACGGCGGTCTTTCAATTCCTCGCTGACGGTTCCTTCCAGAGACTGCTCTGCAAGTGCCGAACTGAACGGAAGCGTGAAAGCAATCTTTCCGAGATGTCCCCTGACATCCGAAACCGGCATGGCAAACGCCTGAACGGGCGTATTGATCACCGTAATTTGCGTCTGCGGCATATAGCCGTTGCTCATAAAGTGTTTGCCCTGCGACATGGAATAGGACAGACATTTCAGATCCGGTGTGGTCAAGCGAATGCTTTGATCCGCTTCAAGCAAAGCGGTTTCCGCAAGAATGCTGTCGGCAGGATTTGTCATGCAGTCGATGATGGCGTAGTCGGTATTGGCGACGAGGATATTCAGAAAAGTCCGTGCCTTTTCCTGATTGTATTCGGGATGGCTGTGACAATTCTCGTTCTCTTTGTAGCCGATAACACCCAAGTTTTCTTTGCCTTTAATCAGCGTAGTATAGCTGAAAATATCATCCGCCGTAATGGTTGTTTTGGCGAGCAAGTCGCCGAGGGAATAGATGTCGTCCGAACGATACATAGGAAAGACAACAGGCATGGAGGGCGCTGTTACATCGGTCAACACAACAACCACCTTTACTTGCTTTCTCCTGCCCGACTGGTAGAGAGATTCGGCAAGCTTCATCGAAAATGCCGTCTTTCCGCTGTTCGGAGTCCCCCAAACTGCTATCATCTTACCCATTCTTGTCCTCCGCCGGTTTTTTTGCAAGGTAATCGTCCTGAGCTTTGAG
>JAZRYQ010000021.1:0-2023 GCA_045600805.1 Candidatus Alloscillospira sp.
AATGAACGGGAAAACCGTGTCATTTCGGCACCTTGAAGCATGTCGGAATTTGACAGAGACTATCTGAAAGCATATCACTGCCGAATAAATAAAGGATCACGAGGTGAAAGTCAACTATGTGGTATCACGCATCCCCGACAGCCGGTATTATCCAATTGGAGCCGAGAATATCAAACCACGGAATACCTTTGGTTTACTTTTCTGCAAAAAGAGAGAATGTTCTTGTGTACCTGAGCAATGCGGTAGAAAAGTATTGCAGGGAGACCGGCTTCGAATACGACGGAAAATGGGAGAAATGGGGTCCCTACGGATTTAACAGGGATGGGACACAGCGCTTGGAAGAGTATTATCCCAACGCACTTGAAAAAACCTACAAGGGAGTGTCCGGATACATTTACAGAGCCGACAGTATTGTCGATTCCGGATTTGAGCTTCACATCCCCGATGCTGCCGCAAGCAGCTTGCCTGTTGCAGTGACGGGGGTCGAGTATGTAGAGGACGCCTATGAAGCTATTTTGCAGGCAGAAAAAGACGGTCTTATAACGATCCTGCGCTATGAAGAAATGCCTTCCGAAATGAAGGAATGGATCAGCCAAACCGTTCGGGATGAGTATGCCGACGCGGCGGATCACCCCGAATATCGCCATTTTCTAAAAGGCAATTTCCCGGGTGTTATAAAAAAGTGAGTCGTGTGATAGCTTTATGTTCTCTGAAACATAAGCGAATAAAGCCTGTCGGATGCGATTGTGGAAGCTTTCAAAGACAATCGGAAGGACCGGCAACTCATTTGCATAGTAACCGAAATCCTTTGCGTTGTGAATATCATAAATAAGCGCAAAAAAGGCATTACCGACTGCAAAAGTCAGTAATGCCTTTTTATTTATGCTGTCATGCGTCCTTCGGCTGACCGTACTCCCGCCGCATGGCCTCGGCGGAAATGACCCATTGCTTGCCGAATTTGCAGGCATCCACTCCGTTGACGAGCTTGCCGTAGACAATGGCCTTGCGCAGAGTGCTTTCGTTCAGCCCCCAAAGCTTGGTGGCGTCGGTGAAGGCGATCAGACCGTCAAAGGGCGTCCGCACGGCCTCACCGTTATGATACAGCTCGTCGCACGACAGATCGAGCTCATCGTTCCAAACGATACCGTAGCCGCCCGCGTCGACCTCTACGCCGAAAAACAGGGCAGGGTCTTTTTCGAGGACGCGAAAAGCAGCCCACTTTTCAAACAGTGGCTTCACATCGTAAAGCTTGGTCACGCCCTCTGTGAACTGTACGCTCAACCGACAGTCCGGCAGAGCATTGACCGATTTGATCTTGTGGAACATAGTATCAACTCCTTACTCGAGGGGAGAAAGAGAGATAAACTCCTGCGTCTCCCACATATGCAGCAGCTCATCCTTGTGGATCTCCGTCCATTCCCGTACAAGCGAAAGCGCCTTCGGCGGCAGATGCCCCTCCAAAATGTCGCCCGTGAGAATGTCAACGGCGGCAACATCGTCACCGTACAAGGCATGGATGTGCGGCGGATTATGCTCTGCCTGCTGAAAATACATACGGATCACGATCCCGTAAAATCTGGACAGTACCGGCATGAAGAATACCTCCTCGCTTGATTAAACAATACAATATCACGAAACCGTGAAATTTTCAAGTGAAATTTGTAACAAAACGTCAGACAGCTCAAAAAAACTGCCTGACGTTTAACATATATTCTATTATTCCCACTCAATGGTAGACACGGGCTTGGGGCTCAGCTCGTACAGGACTCTGCACACGCCGGGGACCTCGTTCAGAATGCGGTCGGTGATCTTTTTGAGGAGCGCCCAGTCGAGCTCGGGAACAGTTGCGCTGGTGGCGTCGATGCTGTTGACGGCTCTGATAACGACGAACCAGTCGTAGGCGCGCTTGCCGTCGCGGATGCCGGTGGCGCGGTAATCGGGGACGACGGTGAAGTACTGCCAGATGCTGCCGGCAAGACCCGCCGCGGCGATCTCCTCGCGGAGGATCGCGTCGGACTCGCGC
>JAZRYQ010000022.1:0-4302 GCA_045600805.1 Candidatus Alloscillospira sp.
TATCATAGGCACGTCTGATGCAATCGTTGAATTTAAGCTCGGTGTCCGGTACGCCGAGAAGCGAAAAAACATATTTCGTAAAATCCGGATTCAGCAGAAGGAGCGGCCCGATCGTGTACGTCCCGAGAAAATTGCCGCGCCGCAGACCTTCGTATTTTGAGCCCGGATTGATTCCGTCGCCGCGTATGACCTCATAGAGATATTCATTGGAATTATCCCCGTAAATGTGAGAAAACTGCGCCTTGAAGCCGATGATTTTGAAATTTTCCATTTTTCCCATGATAAGCGAATGATAACGCTTGTCCATGTTGCGGACGGCATATTCTTCAAAAATGCCGAGCGCGGGAATTTTCCTGTCACCGACGTCAATATACTTGCAGAAAATTTCGAGTGCGTTGCCGACGATCAGAAAAACCTTTCCCGCGTCGATAAGCTCACGGATCCTGTCACGGTACGGCATAAGCTTTTCGATAACAAGCTCCTGCTGGCTTTCCGTCATTGAGCCCATAAAAATCATGTCAACATCCTCTGTGACAAAAGCAGGCGTGTCTGTAAGCTCGGTGTTTATATACTCCGCGTCGGGAAGGCACTGCTCAAAATACTGCAAGCCGACCTTTTCACCGTACAGATTTGCAAAAGCGGGAAACAGAATTTCAATTTTCATTTCAGTCACCAACCTTTTCATCGAGCATTTTTTTGACATTTTCCTTGAGCTGTGCACCGAGCGCGCCGAAGTTTAAGTCATGCAGAATATAAACGCTCTCACAATCAAGCTTCAAAAGCTTTGTCGTCTCTTTTTCATCATATATACACGTTATTTTTTCTTCCGGGACACCGGCTATCAGTAATCTGAGCTTTTCATCCTCAGCGCGTCTGCCGCCGATGATGATGCGTTTTATTTCGTCGCCGCCGAGGAACTGAAAGTCCGTATCGAAAAGCCATGTGACATTTTCGGAGGATTCCCATGTCCCGTGCGCCGCATTGAGAACGAGGATGACCTCTTTCGTCGTCTTATCGCGTCTTACATAGTCAAATACGCACGAGCAGGCGACAGGATTCAGACTTTTTGCCAGATTCGTGACTATTTTCATGCCCTTGTACGTTTCATGGGAATGGCGCGTCGAAACGACGTTTATATCTGAAATCGGCTGCGCGATCTGCTCGGGAGAAAGCCCGAATTCGGTCATCAGGGCGATGACCGCAACTTCATTGTAGATATTGAATATGCTGTCATTTACAAGCGAGTATGTGTGCTCTTTCCCGTCGTGCGTAACCGTCATTGTCATGGCGCTTCTGTCGGCAGCGGCTTTGTATTCCGCTTCGGGGAGCTTAAAGCCGCAGCTCGGGCAGTGAGCATAACCGATGTGATGATAGCGCACGTGAGAAAACTCAAGATTTGTATGGCACACAGGGCAGATGCTCATATCGTTTACAATGCTTTCACATGCGTCAATATCCGTATCCATCGGCAAAACGGAAAAATACGTTCTCGGGTTTTCGGGAGCAAGTCTGCCGCTGATCACATCGTCCCCGTTCAAGATCATGTGCGTACCCTTCGGGAGATTTGAATTGATGAAATTAAAGATAAACTCCGTGTGCGCGTTGCGCTGTATGGAATCACGGAAAAGATTGGTACACAGAATATACTTCGGTGTGATGTAGCTGTAAATGCGCTTTGAGCTGCGCTCGTCTACTTCAAAAAGCGCGTATTCATATTTGGCTTTGCCGAAAAGTGTGCTGCCCTGGACAAGACTTGTCGCAACACCGGCGTCAACGTTTGAGCCGAGACGGTTGTTCAAAACCTTGTAGCCGTTTGCTTCGAGAATGTTCAGCGCCATGTTGCAGCAGGTCGTCTTTCCGTTCGTTCCGGTGACGGCAATGATATTCTCCGGATGGTCAACTCTTCCGAAAAAGTCCGGACAGAGCTTCAAGGCAAGCTTTCCCGGGAAATAGGAAGCGTTCATTTTGAGCATATGCTGCGTTGTGTTTGCAAGCTTAGCCGCAAACATCGCAAAATAAAATCTGGCATTCTTTTTCATATATGTCCCTCTTTTGAGCGGTTTTTCTGAATTCTTATTATAACAGTATGCGCCCCGTATTGCAATGCGTTATTAAAATATGCATAATGATGTTGCCGCGGAGAAAAATCTGATGTATAATCATATCGGAATTATTTATGGAGGTATTACAATGAAATATACGATTCAGGGTGAACCCCTTCCGGTAGTTATATGTGAGCTTGAAGCGGGAGAGAAAATGATAACCGAGAGCGGCTCCATGTCATGGATGAGCCCGAATATGAATATGGAAACAACGGGCGGCGGCATGGGAAAAGTGCTGGGAAGAATGTTCTCCGGAGAAAGAATGTTCCAGAATATTTACACAGCCGTCGGCGGAAGAGGAACGATTGCGTTTGCAAGCTCATTTCCAGGCTCGATACGCGCCGTCGAGATCACGCCGGACAGACCGCTGATCGCCCAGAAAGCGTCATTTTTAGCGGCAACGGAGGGCGTTGAGCTTTCCGTACATTTTCAGAAGAAGCTCGGTACAGGCTTTTTCGGCGGCGAAGGATTTATCATGCAGAAGCTTTCAGGACGCGGAATTGCTTTTTTGGAAATTGACGGCTCGGCAGTTGAGTATGAGCTCGGAAACGGTCAGAGCATGCTCGTGGATACAGGCTATCTTGCCTGCTGTGACGCGTCGGTGAAAATAGATATTCAGGCTGTAAAAGGCGTTAAGAATGTTCTGTTCGGCGGTGAGGGATTTTTCAATACTGTTGTAACAGGCCCGGGAAAAGTTACGCTCCAGTCCATGCCGATCTCGCAGTTTTCCAATCTTATTGCGGCCCATATTCCAAGTTCAAATTCGTAAAAGGATACTGTTTCAGAATACCAAGTAAGGAGCATTTATATGGAAGCTTTAAGCCTCAAGAAAAACGGTTTTGCAAACCTTATACTCGGAATTGCCGTGCTGATCGCGGGAATCGTTATGCTTTTTCTGCCGAAGGGCGCCTATCGCGAGACAGAGGCGCATGTTAACCGAGTCGAGGAATACGAAACAAAAACAGGCGATACCGGATATCGGGTGTACGCCTCGTATGTTGTGGACGGAAAAACGTACGATGTTGAATATGAGGGGCATGCTTCCCTGCAAGCCGGAGATACGGAAATTCTCGAATACAATATAGAGAATCCGGAAAACTTCCATGCAGCAGGCGCCGATACTGTGCCGTTTGTGTTTATGGCATTCGGAGCGATGTTTATAATTATCGGTTTGATTCCGATCATCAAAAACTATTAAACCGTCGGAGGTAGGACAACGTAGCCTTACACTCCGATATACAGGAGGAGCATTGTGCATATTTTTTTGATACGGCACGGAGAATCCATGGCGAATGTGGGCGAAAATTTCGAGAAGAGATTGCCTGACCATCTCGTTTCCCTGACGGAAAAAGGAAAAATGCAGGCGTATGAACAGGGAAGGTGGCTTGCTGCGTACTGCGCCGAAAACCATGTTGATCTGACAAACGCGAGAATATGGAGAAGTCCGTACCTGCGAACAAGACAGACAAGCGAGGAATTCAACAAATCGCTCGGAATAAGCGACATCAAAGAGGACGTCACGCTGATCGAGCAGCAATTCGGCTTGTTTGATTCCGTGCCGGAAGAAGAATGGGGCGTTAAATATCAAATAGAATATGACGAGTTTCTGCGTCAGTCCCAGAATCAGGGCAAGTTCTATGCAAGACTGCCGCTCGGAGAAAGTCCGTTTGACGTTGCCATACGCATACATCAGTTTATGGGAACGATCTATCGCGATTATGAAAGACACGGTATTGATACGCTGTTTGTATTCACGCATGGCACAACGCTCCGAACATTTCTCATGCGCTGGTTTCATTATTCGCCGGAATGGTATCAGGCGGAGAGAAATCCGAAAAACTGCTG
Source organism: Candidatus Alloscillospira sp. (assembly GCA_045600805.1). Classification (GTDB taxonomy): domain Bacteria; phylum Bacillota; class Clostridia; order Oscillospirales; family Oscillospiraceae; genus Alloscillospira. The sequence continues at coordinate 3,948 of JAZRYQ010000022.1, forward strand.
GATAAGAGAAATAATCGACGATATCGACAAGGGATACATCAATAATCCGACCGGGAAGAAAGCGACCGGAGAAGCGAACCTATAAAGGGCAAAAAAGATGCTGAAGCCGCGGTGATCATCTGATCGCCGCGCTTCTTTTGTAATTATCGCCGCTTTTTAGAATTATCAGATTAAATTTGCATAATTTCGTATATAAATACAATTTAGCACTTGACATATTCATTTCAGAGAGTAAAATATAAACACAATTAATTTAATGAATTAAAATATTAATTGGATAAGGAGATAATGAAATGAAAAAGACAGTAAAAACGATTGTTTGCCTTATTCTTGTCGCGGCAATGGTCATTCTTAT
>JAZRYQ010000023.1:0-6707 GCA_045600805.1 Candidatus Alloscillospira sp.
CCGACGATTTGTTATAAACTGCCGTTCATTTTTTCTTCAACGCTTTTTATTAATCTGCAAGTCTGCGCATACTCGCAAGCGGGGTACAGGCAATCGGTCGAAAGCTTGCCGCTTTCCTTTTCACAGCAGAGGATGCGGGCAGCGTCGATTTTCCTGCAATAGCCCGTGGTGATGACCTCATCCATCACTCCAAAAGGAAGCAGCCCGTATAGCAGATCGTATCCTTACCGTGATTGTACGGTACACCGTTTGCCGTGCAGACATTGCTTACGACAAGGCCGCACGCTTCCATGGATGCCGCTACTCTGTCGGGGAAACGGCACGGCGCGTCGGGATAGGTGCACTTCGTGCATTTTGTGCAGGCGCCCGTACCCATTGCCATAATGCGCGGGTATTCCTTTGCAAGCTCATCCCACATTTTGGCAAAGCTCTCCGCCTGCTTTTGAGCGGCTTCCTGTATGCCTTCCCAGTCAAGGCTGTCTTCAAGCTGACCAACATACTGAACAAGGATTCCGTTTGAAAAGCCCTTTACCTTTTCGCGCATCTCGTCAAGTGTTCCGCACGCAGGAGGACATGCCCAGGATTTATCATACCTGCCGCATGTGTTCACGGCGCACATATCTCTTACCTCCGGCAGAAATTCAAGCGTGGAAACATCGAGTTTTCCCCAGGAATTAAAGCCGCATTCTTTTGCCAGTTCAAAAAGTTTTTCATAATCCAGCATTGTTTTTTCCTCCTATGGTAAAATTTTTATTCTTATTCAAACATCATCTGCTCAATAAACTCCTCGTTGAATACAAGGCTGTCGGACAGTTCGATATATTCGCAGTCGTCGCGGAATTGATTGAGCCTTTTTCTTGCCTCTTCCGACCAGACCGTCAGGGCTGCGCCTTCGCCTGCCGTATTACCCATCGTCTTTGATACAGGCAGAAAGCTTGTCGGGAAAAGGCCCATTCTCGCGGCGCTTTTCTGATCCATAAAGCTTCCGAAGCCGCCGCAGAGCAGAAAAGAGCCGACTTCCTTTATGCCGGCGTGTCTGAGCATCGTCTGTATTCCGGCGGCTATCGCGGCTTTGGCAAGCTGAAGCTTGCGCACATCGTCCGAGGTGACGCAGACATCGTTTTCTTCGCTTATCCAGAACACGTTTTTATTCTCACGCCGTCCCATATAGTCCGTTATCGGGCCGTCAAGCTCGTCTTTTCCCAGAAGTCTGCCGCTTTCATCGACTACACCGCAATCGAGCATGAGCGCGAGAACATCAAGAAGTCCCGAGCCGCATATCCCGGTCGGCACAGTATTGCCGACGACGTCATATTCAAGCTTTCCGTTTACCCATCTTGCATGGTTTACGGCACCCGGAACTGCCGCCATACCGCAGGTTATCTCCGCGCCTTCAAACGCAGGCCCCGCCGCCGTCGCGCAAACGATACATTTATCCTTGATTTTCAGTCCCATTTCGCCGTTTGTTCCGATATCAAGATAAATCGTCGCGCCCTCGTCATCATCCAGATCGCAGGCAATCATACCCGCCGTGATATCACCGCCGACGTAAGAAGATACGCACGGCGCAAGATAAAGTACCGCGTCCTTTGCAACGGGCATATCCTCGCCCGCCGGACGCTCATCCCCGTAAAGACTTACGGGTGTAAACGGCACAACGCCCATGCCGACAGGTGAATCACCCGCGAAAAGATGCTCCATGATCGTATTTCCGGCGATGGAAAGATATTTTATCTCATCTTTTGAAATGCCCGCTTTTCTGATATTGTCGTTTATCAGTCCCGCTATCTGGGTGCGGATAACTCTTGTCAGCTCCTCGTGACCGTTTTCCGCGCAATACTGAATTCTGCTTATGACATCGGCGCCGAATCTGCGCTGTTCGTTTACGCCGCTCGAAGTCGCGATTCTTTTTCCCGTGGGAAGATCGGTCAAATGCGCAACGACCGTTGTCGTTCCGATATCGACCGCAATACCGTACGGGCCTTTCGCATCGCCCGTATCATGCTGTGCCCCCGAGCCGATATCGGCAATTTTCATTTCGTCCATTTCATCCGGAAGATAAATATCCGTGTCGGCACTCAGCTCCGTGCAGCAGGCTTTTACTTTTTCTCCGTCAGGCGCAAGCTGCACAAGGCATTTGCCGCATTTTCCGTTTCCGCCGCACGGTGCATCAAGAAATTCTCCGGCTTTTGTGATGACATTCAGCAGTGTATCCCCTGCCGTGCCTTTTGCATCCTTAATAAGTCTGCCGTTTCTGTATAATTTAACGCTGTATTCCATTTTATTCCTCCGCTTTTCCGAGCAGTGCCCATGTAGTGCTGTCCGTTATTTTTACATCCATGAATTTTCCTGTATCATGCTTTCCTGAAATTCTTACAAGACGGCCTCCGTCTGTTCTCGCGGTCGTTTCTTCGCCGTTTATTCCGTCCGTCAGCACTCTCACGGTTTTTCCGACGTACTCTCTGTGCTTTTCCGCGGATATCGCATTCTGAACGTCAAGCAGTCTGTCAAATCTTCTCTGCTTATCCTCGCGCGTGTACGCGTCCTCCATTTTTGCTGCCGGTGTTCCCGGACGTTTTGAATATAGGAACGTAAACAGAGAATCAAAGCGCACCTTTTCGATGAGCTTTACGGTGTCTTCAAATTCCTCGTCCGTTTCTCCGGGAAATCCGACGATAACATCGCTTGTTATCACAACGTCGGGCATATATTTTCTCGCAAGCTCGACTTTTTTCAGATACCCCTCGGAATCATACACTCTGTTCATGGCCTTCAGCACCCTGTCATTTCCCGCCTGGAACGGAAGATGGATATGATGAGCCGCTTTTTCGCATATAGCCATTGTCTTGAAAAGCTTTTCCGACGCATCCTTCGGGTGACTTGTCATGAATCTTATCACAAATTCTCCCGGTATATCGTTTATCATTTTTATGAGATCGGCAAAATCTATATCCTCATCAAGGTCCTTGCCATACGAATTCACGTTTTGACCGAGAAGCGTGATATCCTTGTAACCGGCGTTTACAAGCTCTCTTGCCTCTTCTAAAATAAGCTCCGGCCGGCGGCTGCGTTCTCTGCCTCTTACATACGGCACGATGCAGTAGGAGCAGAAATTGTTGCAGCCGTACATAACGGAAAGCCATGCTTTCACCGTTCCGTCTCTTTTGTGCGGAAGCCCCTCCGCTATGGAGCCGTGCTCGTCTTCGACCTCAAAAATACGCTTTTTGGATTGAATATACCGCTCAAGGAGCTCCGGAAAGCGCCAGGATGCCTGCGGTCCGAATACGATCGCGACATAGGGGTATGATTTTTTGATTCTCTCCGCCATGCCCGGCGCCTGCACCATACAGCCGCAGAGCGCTATGATCTGTTCTTTGTTCGCCTTTTTTGTATGACTCAGCGCGCCGACGTTTCCGAGTATGCGCATTTCCGCGTGCTCACGCACAGCGCAGGTATTGACGACGATTATATCGGCTTTTGATTCCTCATCGGTAAACGTACAGCCCATGCGCTCCAAAAAGCCGCGCAGCTTTTCGCTGTCCGCCTCATTCTGCTGACAACCGTATGTGTCCACCATGGCGACAGGCTGCTTCCCCATGGAAGCGTAATACTCTTTTATACGTTCTGCCGCTCTGAGCTGGTTCTCTATTTCACCGGAAGATATTTCCGTCCTTTTCCTGTTCACAGCTTCCTCCGAAATTTTCATGATAATATTATGATGATTTTAATGGGATTTTAACATTTTTCAGTAGAACTTTCAAGAATAATACGTTATAATATAAAAAATATTGCAATTTAAATTTTTCATCTAACGGGGTGCGTCAAAATGAAAAATCTTGTGATCGACAAACGTGTGATCCGAAACAACATCCGCGCGATAAAAGAGCGCGCTGACGGTTCGGCGATCTATGCCGACCTCTCTGCCAACGCATACGGCATGGGGCTGCTTGAGATCGCACAGCTTTTAAAGGACGAGGGTATTCACAGCTTTATTGTATCGGACCCGAAGGACGCCGCCGTTCTGCGCAAAAACGGCTTTACCGAAGAGCGCATCATGATGCTGCGAAGCACGGCAGACCCCGATGAGCTTGCAGAGCTTATCGACCTCGGCGTTATATGCACGGTCGGCTCCTATGAATCCGCCGTTGCGCTCAACGGCATCGCGGAATCGCGGCACACCGTCTGCGAGGCACAGATAAAAATCGACACCGGTCTCGGAAGATACGGCTTTGACCCGTCAAAGCTTGACCAGATCGCCGCTGTTTACAAATACATGTCAAGTCTTGCCGTTGTCGGCACGTTTACGACGTTTTCATCGTCGTGGAAATCAAAAAAGCTTACACTTGCGCAGCTTGCGCTTTTCAATGATACGCTTGACAAGCTTGAAAATATGGGCTTTGAAATAGGATGCGTGCACTGCTGCGATTCAGCCGCGTTATTCAAATACGATTTCGGTCACATGGATGCTGTGCGGGCTGACACCGCCTTATGCGGCAGGATCCCCGGCAAAAGCATTTCCTCTCTGTCAAGAGTCGGTTATATCGAAGCCGGTCTTGAAGAGGTCTGCTGGTTTTCAAAAGGGCACCGCATCGGCTCGGACCACGGTCACGTTCTGAAAAAAGCGACGAGGATCGCCGTTCTGTCCGTCGGATATTATCACGGCTTCGGTGTTGACCGCCACGCGACAGAGCGCGGATTTTTCGGGCGTTTTCTTTACAATCACAGAAAGATGTATGTCAGGATCAACGGGCAGCGCGCAAAGGTCATCGGGAGCGTCGGCATGCTTCACACACTTGTCGATGTTACGAAGATCAACTGCACGGTCGGAGATACCGCCATTCTCGATGTTGACCCCGTAAACGTCAAAGGTCTGCCGCGTTATTACATTTAAGCGAGGAATCAAAATGGCAAACATAATTAAGCTTGACCGGCATGTTTCGGACCTGATAGCGGCCGGTGAGGTCGTGGAGCGTCCCGCTTCCTGTGTCAAAGAGCTTGTTGAAAATTCAATAGACGCCGAAGCGCAGAACATCACCGTGGAGATACGCTCCGGCGGGATGAGCTATATCCGCATATCCGATGACGGAACGGGCATTGCGCCCGATGATGTCGAAACCGCTTTTCTGCGCCATGCCACGAGCAAGCTGCGCGATAAGCACGGACTGGAAGCGATAGCGACGCTCGGCTTCCGCGGTGAAGCGCTTGCCGCGATCTCCGCCGTTTCAAGAGTCGAGCTTATTACGCGAAGACGCGGTGAATATGAAGGTCGGCGTGTTTTTGTCGAGGGCGGCAACGTCCTGTCAAACGAGCCTGCCGGCTGTCCCGAGGGTACGACGATGATCATCCGCGATCTGTTTTTCAACACGCCGGCACGGCAGAAATTCATGAAATCGGACAGAGCCGAGGGCGCCGCCGTCACGCAGACCGTTCTGCGAATCGCGCTTTCACATCCGGAAATATCCGTAAAATATGTAAAAGACGGCGAAACGGAATTTCACACTCCGGGCGACGGGAAACCGGAATCCGCCGTTTATGCCCTTTTGGGAAAAGAATTCGCGAGCGGCTTTCTTCCCGTTGAAATTTTGGATGATACCGCATCCGTTTCGGGCTTTATCTCCTCCCCTTCGTATGTCCGCGGCAACAGAAATAATCAGTATTTTTACGTCAACGGCAGATACATCAAGTCAAAAGCATTGCAGGCAGCGCTTGAACAGAGCTACAAGAACACACTTTTTACCGGAAAATACCCCGCCTGCGTTCTGTATATAACCGTCAGTCCCGCCTCCGTCGATGTCAATGTCCATCCTACAAAGACGGAAGTAAAATTTGCAAACGAAAAAGCCGTATTTGACGCGGTCTATTACGCATGTCTCGGGGCGCTTGAGCAAAAGCGGGAGAACACCGCTCCTTCAAAAGCGCAGTTCACGCCGAATGAAAAGCCCACCTCTCCCAAAATTAAAAAAGAGGAAACTATTTTTACTCCCAAGCCGAAACAGACGGATTTTTACAGGACGATATCAAGCGACAGCTTCAAGTCCTCATACGCAAACACCTTTAAGACCTCTGTTCCGCCGGTAAGATCCGAGCGCGGCACGCAAGGCACAAATATGGTGCTTCATGATTTTGTACGCCCGAGCTTTTCCCCGAAGCCCGCGCCGGCACCGGTTTCCATGCAGGAGGACGCGCTTCCGGAGATGCCGAAGGCAAAGGATTACCGGATAATCGGGGAAGCACTTGACACATACATCATCGTCGAGCGCGGCGAGAGCGTCTGGTTTATTGACAAGCACGCCGCCCATGAGCGTATTCATTTTGACAGACTCAAAGCGCAGAAGCGCGAGCTTATGGTGCAGTCGCTTCTTCTGCCGATCATATGCACGTTTTCCGCCGAGGATGCCGCTCTGCTGCTTGATAACGCCGATACACTGGATAAGCTCGGTTTTTCTGCGGAGTCGTTCGGGCAGAACAGCATAGCCGTGCGCCGTATCCCGTCTCACATTGACGAAAAAGACGTGGAAGCGACGCTGTCCGAGATTTGTGAAAAACTGAAAAGCGGAGGTGCGAACGCGCTTGACAGCGGATTTGACGAAATTCTCCACACCGTCGCGTGCAAGGCGGCGATCAAGGCGGGAAAAATGTCAGATCCCGCCGAGCTTGACGTGCTTGTTTCAAGAGTTATGTCCGGTGAAATACGCTTCTGCCCGCAC
>JAZRYQ010000024.1:0-7925 GCA_045600805.1 Candidatus Alloscillospira sp.
ATATCGCGCTTTGTCCCATATTCTACAACTCTTCCGCAGAACATGACAGCTATTGTGTCAGATATACATTCGATGACGGACAAATCATGAGAAATAAACAGATAGCTCAGTTTTTTCTCTTTTTTCAAATCAAGCAGCAGATTTATTATGCGTGCCTGATATGATACATCCAGGGATGAAACGGGCTCATCGCAAATCAAAAGCTCCGGCTCGACCGCAAGCGCCCTCGCAATGCAAACGCGCTGCTGCTGTCCTCCCGACAGCTCATGCGGATACCGGTCAAGCATAGCAGCGGTAAGGCCGACCATTTCCGTCAGCTCCTCCACGCGCTTTTCCTTTTCCGCCTTGGAGATGCGTTTGCGCACTCCCTCGGCAATGATCTGTCTGCACTTCATCGACGGGTCAAGCGAAGCCGCGGGATTCTGAAAAATAAGCTGCATACGGCTGCGGTATTTTTTCATATTTGACGCAGTCAGCTTTTCTCCCTTGTAAAACACATCGCCGCCGTCACGCGCGATAAGTCCGAGAATACATCTTCCTGTTGTGCTTTTTCCGCTGCCGGATTCTCCGACGATTCCGAGCGTTTCGCCCTCGGAAATTGAAAAGCTCACATTATCAACAGCCTTTAATACGCCTTTTTCTCCGTTTACCGCATGATAATCAAATGATTTTGTAAGGTTTTTAACTTCAAGTAATACCAAAATAAGCTGCTCCTTTTTACTGCTCCGAAAGCTTCCTGCAAAACACCGTATGACCGTCTTCCGGTATTGTTTTTTCCGGAAATTCAGAAAAACACGCATCCTCTGCAAGGGGACATCTCTGCGCCAACGGACAGCCGCATGATGTGTCCTCCGCGTTATAAGGCGCTCCCGCTATCGTAGGCAGATATTCCCTGTTCTCGCTTCCGAATTTCGGCACCGTTTCAAGAAGCGCGCGTGTATACGGATGCGCCGGAGAATCAAAAATCTGTCTGCAGGTTCCGATTTCCATGATTTTTCCGCCGTACATGATGCACAGTCTGTCACATATCTCCGCTGCTATTCCGAAATTATGCGTAATAAACAGCATGGAAAGATCACGCTCGCTCTTTTGTTTTTTCATCAGGCCGATGATCTGCTCCTGGATCGTCACATCAAGCGCCGTCGTCGGTTCATCGCATATAAGGATCCGCGGCGACGGGATAAGCGCCATGGCGATCAGTATTCTCTGATTCATTCCGCCGGACATTTCAAACGGATAATATTTCATGATTCGCTTCGGCTCCGTAAAGCCGACATTTTTCAAAATCTCTTCCGATACTTCGGGTATCTCTTTTCCGGACAAGGCAGGACGATGTACGCGCAGCGCTTCCCGAAGCTGCGCGCCGATTTTCATCATCGGGTCAAGCCCCCGGACCGGGTCCTGAAAGATCATGCCTATCTCACGGCCGCGTATATTCTGCATTTCGCTTTCCGGCACAGTGAGCAGATCCACACCGTTATATATTATTTCGCCGCTTGTTTTTCCGTTTCCCTTGAGCAGTCTGATCACGGCGTTTGCAAGCGTTGATTTACCGCTTCCCGATTCTCCGACAATGCCGAGTATCTCCGACGAGCCGAGCTCAAGCGTAACATCTCTTACAGCCGGAACGGTTTTCTTTCCGGTATCAAAATCAACGGAAAGCCCGTTTATCGTCAATATAGGAGCTTCCATCATTTTATCCGCCTTTCCGTATTAAACAGATTCCGTACCGCATTTCCGATAAAATTCAAAGCCAAGATGGATATGACGATCGGAATGCACGGGAACAACGCCTGCAAAGGATGGGTGATTATGTGACTGTATCCTGTATGTACAAGTGTTCCCCATTCGGGATTCGGCGGCTGAACGCCGATCCCGAGATAGCCCATGACCGTGCACAGCATCAGGGCATCCGCAGCGGTATGGAACAGGAAAACCAGCAGTGACGGCAGGATATTCCGCAGCACATGACGGAAAATGATCACCACATCCGATACGCCCATGACCTTTGCGGCTGTTATGTATTCTCCGGACACGATATTCTGAACAAGCGTTCTCGTCAGCTTCGTAACCGGCGGCATCAGCGCTAACCCTATGGCATATTTATACCCGCCTGTTCCCCAGCCAAACAAACATTCCGCGAGAATAACAAGCAATAATGTCGGAATGGCGGTCAGGGCATCGTCAATTCTTGAAATCACGGCATCCGTTTTTCCGCCGAAGTATCCCGCAAACATGCCGGGAATAATGCCGAAAAACGAAATGAGCACCGCCGTGGCCGTTATATTCAGCGTAAACCGCCCGCCGTACAGAATACGGGCCAGTGTATCGCGTCCGAGCTTATCCGTACCTAAAATATGCTCTCTGGAAGGCTCGAGTAGCGGTCTTCTTGTATCAGCGGATGAATAACCGTATTTCGTCAGAACCGGCGCAAAAATACAGGAAGCAATGATCAGCAGCAGAAGCACCGCCGAAACAACGGCAAGTTTATCATGAAGAAATCTTTTCATCAAAGCACCTTCTTTCCGGTCAAACGGGCTCTGACCTGCGGATTGACAAAGGCGCAAAGCACATCGGAAAAAATACGAACGACCATCAGGATCAAAGCAACCAGTCCTACGCTTACAAGAAGAATACATTGATTGCGTCCGCTTACCGCCGTAACCACCATCTGACCTATTCCCGGTATTGAGAAAAAGTTTTCAACGATCAGACTTCCGCACAGAAGCGACGTTATGATCACGTTCAGGGAGGAAAGTATCGAAAAAAGCGAATTGCGCAGGATATGGGAAAACAGGATCCTGCGTTTGGGTATCCCGTTTGCGCGCAGTACGGATATATACGGCTTATCCAGTATTTCAAGAACGGCCGAACGCGTCATGCTGCTTATCAGGGCAACGCCCGCCGCGCCGATCGTTATTGCCGGCATGATAAATGATTCTATCCCGTCTTCGATTCCCTGCGGAGGAAGTAGCCTGAGTGCATTTGAAAAAAGAAACACAAGCAGAATTGCCAGAATATACGGCGGCAAGGCAGACAATATAACGGATATGAAGCTCAATATCTTATCAAGTGCTTTGCCCTGTCTTAACGCGGAGGCCATTCCCAACGGGATCCCGATGATAACAGACATCAGAAGTCCTAAAAACGTAAGCAAAAACGTGTACTTCAAGCGAAGCCTGATCGTCCTCAAATGCGCATTTTCGACCGCGTTTTTTCCGGGATTATGCTTAATCAAAAGGTCATCCATAAACCGAATGAATTTTCCGACCGCCGTATCGTGAAGGCTTGTTTTTTCAAAAAAACCGTCCAAAGCATCTCCGTTTGCGTGTGTTGTAAATTCGTTCCGGTTTGATCCGGGGAGGTGATAGATTATCATAAACACCGCAAACATCAAAAGCAGGACAGTGGGTATTACGATTATCAGACGTTTGATTATATATTTTGCCAATGCATCCACTTCCAAATTTGACATATGATTTTGTTTAATATAGCATATATCATTCGATTTGACAATAAAAAGCATCAAAAAAGCCGATGCACAATGTACATCGGTTCAAAGCATCGACAAAGTCCAATGGACTTTGTCGATGAAAAACTCGCGCTCCATCGCATCGGGCTTCGCCCTCTTTGGTCTAAGCGAGGGCAGGCACCGCTTGCCTCAGGGTGTTTTTGCGGCGGCAAAGCTGCCGCAAAAACAGATTTGGTTTTATTTCTCCGCTTCGCGGAGTAACTCTGTGATACTTTGGCTGCAAGCTGAGCTTCGTTGTGATCCTTCGATTATCTCAGTTCTTTCCGTCGACCTTGGCCATGTGACGCACGAGCTCGACACATTTACAACTGTATCCCCACTCATTGTCATACCATGCTACGAGCTTTACGAACTTGTCCGTCAGCGCGATGCCTGCTTTCGCGTCGAAGATCGAGATCCTCGGATCGTGGATAAAGTCTGACGAAACCACCATATCCTCTGTGTAGCCCATGATGCCCTTCATCTCGTTTTCGGATGCCTTCTTCATCGTCTCGCAGATCTCTGCGTACGTTGCAGGCTTCACGAGGTTTGCCGTTAAGTCAACGACGGATACGTCGATCGTCGGTACACGCATGGACATACCTGTGAGCTTGCCGGCAAGTGACGGAATGACTTTTCCGACTGCCTTGGCAGCGCCCGTGGAGGACGGGATGATGTTGTAGGAAGCCGCTCTGCCGCCGCGCCAGTCTTTTAAAGACTTTGCGTCAACCGTATTCTGCGTTGCGGTCACGGAATGCACCGTTGTCATAAGACCGCTTTCGATTCCGAAATTATCGTTTAAAACTTTAGCCATCGGCGCAAGGCAGTTTGTCGTGCACGAGGCGTTCGAGACTATATTCATAGATGAATCATAGCTGTCAAGATTTACGCCGCATACAAACATCGGCGCGTCATCGGACGGCGCTGTGATAACGACCTTTTTTGCTCCGGAGGCTCTGTGTGCTTCACATTTGGCGATCGTCTTGAATTTTCCCGTTGCTTCGATAAGATAGTCAACATCATACTTACCCCAGTCAAGATTTGCGGGGTCTCTGTCACACATAACGGGAATTTCCTTGCCGTTAATGGTAATACTGTTTTCTGTGCATGACATTTCCGCATCCCAGCGGCCCTGGATCGTATCATACTTCAGCATGTACAGCATGTAGTCCGTCGGATAGGTCGAGTTTATCGCGCGTATGTCAATATCCTCAAACTCAAAGCTCGCTCTTAAAACAAGTCTGCCGATTCTCCCGAATCCGCTGATACCGGTCTTGATACCCATGTTTTTACCCTCCATATAACGCTTTTATCAAAGCGATTGTTGTTCGTTTGGATTATACGACAATTCTTGCCAAAATAAAAGACATATCTGCAACACTTTTAATTTTTCTGTACTTTTTTACAAAATACTAAATAAAGTATTGTTCTTATCCCATGATTTTGGTATTATATAATTTACAAATCATATTGGCAGGTGATCACGTATGGATGATAATTTAAAAGCTGCGTTCAGTTTATATAAAGAAGCGGTTATCGCCGTATGTGACACACGCATAACGATGATGAACGCTGCGGCGGAAAAAATGTTCGGAGACCGTAACGGTCAGAATCCGCAGTCCCTGCTGCCAAGCGCCGTATTAAACTGCGAGGCGGATAAATTTACCGCATCGTCGTCCGTATGCGGAATCCCCTGCTGTGTCACGGCTGTCAGAATTGACGACACGCGGATATACACCATCATTCCGTTTTCCGATGATGCCGTGCGGCAGCATCTCATGGTCTCGGTGGGCATACGTCTGCGTGAACGGATAGCTGAAATCAAAATGGCTTCGGATATTCTTCGTCCTTATATTGAAAATACAAATGAGGCGAAAATTTTAAAATATCATCAGATCATAACAAAGTCGAGCTATTCTCTTCACCGTATGGTCGGAAATATGACATTTTTTACGGCATACGACAAAGGTGATTTTTCGCCCGCTATGCTCGATATCAACGCAAGGCTTGCGCTTATACCGTCTTCTGTTTCCGCATTTACCGGGAAAAATATCGAATACATCCCCTATCCGAGCCCGCTCAACATTTATGCTGATTATGACAAGCTCGAAATGGCTGTATTTCAGCTTATTGCCAACAGTCTGAAGGCGATCGGCGAAGACGGCAAGATCACGATCTCGGCATATCCGTCAAACGGCAACACCGTCATCGAGGTCGCTGACAACGGTCCAGGCATTGACGAAAGCCGTCTTGCGGATATATGGAGCATCGCCGAAGGCTTTGAAACCACAAACGCTTTCGGAATAGGGACAGGTCTTCCTATTGTAAGATGCATCGCGCAGATGCACGGCGGGAACGCGATCATGGTCACGGGAAAAAACACAGGCACGCGCGTCATGCTCGTTATACCCGTAATCAATTCCCACGCGCATATCATCCGTGATATCGGCGTAAGCTATGACAGCGGTCAGAAAAACATCATGATCCAGCTTGCGGACGTTATCCCGTACAACCGTTTTTCATCAAAGTTCATGGATTAAGGAAGACAGTCGAATGAAAAAATTAGGTGTTTATGTTCATATCCCGTTCTGCGTTCATAAGTGCTCGTACTGTGATTTTTATTCCCTTGCCGGCAGCAATAAGCTTATGCCGAAATATCAGCACGCGCTTTTGAAGCATATCCGGGAATCTTCCGGTCAGCTCGCCGGATATTATATTGACACGGTATATTTCGGCGGCGGTACACCGAGCTATTACGGGGCTGACCGTCTTATAGAAATATTCGATGAATTGAAGCAAAGCTGCAATGTTCTGATCGACAGTGAGATAACGGCGGAGGTAAATCCCGACAGCGTCACAAAAGAAGGGCTCATCAAGCTTTACAAGGCAGGTTTCAACCGCCTTTCGATCGGTGTTCAGGCAGCGGACGACGAGACCTTAAAGCGCATCGGAAGAACGCATAACTTTGCGGCATGTGAAAGAGCCGTCGAAAACGCCAGGATCGCCGGTTTTAAGAATATCAGCATCGACCTTATTTACGGTCTTCCCTCCCAGAGCGCTGACGATTGGGCAAAAACGCTCACGAGAGCTCTCACGCTGAAGCCCGAGCACATTTCCTGCTACGGTTTAAAAATCAGCGAAGGTACGGAAATGGCGCTGTACAAAAACAGCCCGTTTCTGCCGGATGACGATGCGCAGGCCGATATGTATTTATACGCCGTTGAGATCCTTGCAAAATACGGTTACAGGCAATATGAGATCTCGAATTTTTCAAAGCCGGGCTTTGAATCTTTACATAATCTCAAATACTGGACCTGCAATGAATATGTAGGCTTCGGTGCCGCGGCTCATTCTTTCCTCGGTTCTCTGCGATACAGCAATGTATCCGATATCAGGCAGTACACAGACGGAATCATGTCCGGCCGCGAAATAATAGATTATAACGAAAAAATCAACGCTTATGAAAGAGCGAGCGAATACCTGATGCTCGGCTTGCGCACGGTGCACGGCATATCGGAAAATGAGTACAAATCGCTCTACCCGCTTGATTTTTCCGCAATCGAAAATAAGCTCAAAATCTGTGAAAAATACAATTGGGCAGTAAAATCCGGCGACAGATGGCATTTTACGCCGAAGGGCTTTCTTGTATCGAACATACTCATCGGGCAGGTGCTTGACGCCCATTCCGAACAGGATTTTAACCGCCCGCGCCCGTGGATGCCGAATGATTTTGAGCGCACACCTATCACAACGGTCGATGCCTTCAACAATTCGGGAACGATTTTCAGAGGTCTGTAAGCCGTGAATCTGTAACTATTTTTAACCGCACGGTATAGTGTTTTATGTTAGTATTTTGTTGAGATTTTGTATATTCATTCGAAAGGAAGCGGTTACCATAAAACTTTTCGGAAACACAAGCAAGCACAGAAAAAATAGCAACGATCGCTCCGATTCGCCGCTCAGAGACGCGGCAGAAGAGCTCGTTTCCAATATACCTCAATCAGATGAAGTTTATGCGAATGAACAGGCCGAGGATTTATATATGCCCGAAAGAAAATCCCGCAAAGGTCTCATCGCCGGATGCATCGTCGGCGGCATCATCGTCCTTGCGGCAGCCGGAGCTTATTTCGGTGCATATAAAATATCGCAGATCGACACGGTTTATCCCGGCATGAGCTTTCATGATAAATCGCTTGCGGGCATGACACGCGATGAGGTTTTTGCATACCTTTCTGATTTTAACGCAGGTGAAAATGAAGTTTCCGTCGATTTTCCGAACGGAAGCAGCATTGTTGTGAGCACGAGTGAAGCAGGATTCGTATTCTCCCCGGATGAGCTTGCGGACAAGGCAATAAGCTACGGCAGGAAAGACAATCTCTTTGAAAATGCGCTGAATTATATCAAAATCAAAAAA
>JAZRYQ010000025.1:0-4579 GCA_045600805.1 Candidatus Alloscillospira sp.
GTGCGGTTGAAGCCGACTGCGCCGTCATTTTTATGGCTGCCGGCATTCGTCGTCATAATAATGATCGTGTTTTCAAAATTGACCGTTCTGCCGTGCGCATCCGTAATTCTGCCGTCGTCAAGGATCTGAAGCAGAATATTCATGACATCGGGATGTGCCTTTTCGATTTCATCAAACAAAACGACGCTGTACGGCTTGCGGCGTATTTTTTCGGTAAGCTGTCCCGCTTCGTCATAGCCCACATATCCCGGAGGAGAGCCGACAAGACGGGAAACCGTGTGCTTCTCCATGAATTCCGACATATCAAGTCTAATAAGCGCGTCCGGAGAATCGAACATATCCTCGGCAAGACGCTTTACAAGCTCTGTTTTACCGACGCCGGTCGAGCCGATGAAAATAAACGACACGGGCTTGCGCTTCGGGGAAATGCCCACTCTGTTGCGGCGGATTGCGGCGCAAATCGAGTCAACTGCCTGATCCTGACCGATAATGTGTACTTTCAGACGCTTGTCAAGCTCGGCAAGACGCTTTAATTCGTCTTCTTTTATATTGCTTGCCGGAATATGTGTCCATAATTCGATAACTCTTGCAAGATTGTCCGTTGTGAGCTCCGGCATACCCTCCATGTCGATTTTCGCGATTTCCTCGGTAATGCGCATATCCGTGCTGCGCAAAACCGCAAGGCGCTCATAATCGCTTGAATCCACAGCACGGGAAAGAATCATCTCGCGCTCTTTTGTGACATCGTCGCGCTCTTTTAACAGCGCGTCACGCTTTGCGATTATCTCACTTCTGAGATTGAGGTCAGAGCAGGCCTCATCAATGAGGTCGATCGCCTTATCCGGCAAAAACCTGTCGGTAATGTATCTTTCCGAAAGAATAACTGCCTGCTTTGCGATCTCGTCCGTTATTTTTACCGAATGGTGCTTTTCGTAATACTCCTTGATGCCGAGCATGATTTTGATGCTGTCTTCAATCGACGGCTCATTTACCGTGACCGGCTGGAACCGGCGCTCCAAAGCAGCGTCTTTTTCTATGCTCTTTCTGTATTCGTTGAACGTCGTTGCACCGATGACCTGGATCTCGCCGCGGGAAAGTGCCGGCTTTAATATGTTTGCGGCATTCATCGTACCTTCCGCGTCACCGGCTCCGACAAGATTATGCACCTCGTCAATGACTAAAATGACGTTTCCTTTTTTCTTTACCTCTTCGATAAGCCCCTTCATGCGGCTTTCAAACTGTCCGCGGAACTGTGTTCCCGCTACAAGCGCCGTCAGATCAAGCAGGTATATTTCCTTATTCTGAAGCTTGAAGGGTACTTTTTTCTCGACTATTTTCTTTGCAAGGCCCTCGGCTATCGCGGTTTTTCCGACGCCCGGCTCACCGATCAGGCACGGATTATTTTTCTGTCGGCGGTTAAGTATCTGAACAACTCTTTCAATTTCCTGTTCTCTGCCGACGAGCTTATCGAGCTTTCCGCTGCGTGCGCTGTCCGTCAGGCAGATCGCGTAATTGTCAAGATATTTGTTTTTCTTTTCCTTGCCCGGCTTCGGCGCTCCCTGCGTACCGCCTGCCATATTCGGCTGTTCTCCGTTCTGACCGCCCGGGCCGCCGAAAAGCTTATTCAAAAACGGGAATGTTGCCGTTCTGCCGGGGTCCTCTTCCGCATCATCATCAAGCGGAGGCGGCATGATTCCCTCCAGCCCCGACATGGCTTCGACCATTTCATCGGACATATTGTCAAGATCCTCGTCGGTCAGATTCATTTTTTCGCACAGATCCTCGACGGGCTTTATTCTCAGTTCTCTTGCGCATTTAAGGCAAAGGCCCTCATTTGTTGCCTTGCCGTTTTCAACTTTAGTAACAAAAATAACTGCTACATTCTTTTTGCATCTTGTACATAATCTTGGCTGCATCTTATTTTCTCCAATCCGCCGCCGGGGATATTATTGTGACATACGTTCCGTCGCGGCATACGGAAGTCCTGTAAATCGTCAGATTCCGAAGCGGTCAGCAAGGGGATTTTCGTTGACCACTTTAAAAATGTATTTCGAGCCGGATATTATCTCATCGGAAACTATAATGCCGAGATAACGCAGGAACATGGCGATCGTGTACATGATCAGAATACCTCGGAGTATGCCGAGTATCGTTCCGACGATAGGCTCAGCCGCCTTGAGAACAGGTATTTTGAAGGAAACATTCACGACATTGATCACCACGGCAAGCGCTATTGCGATGAACGCAAACGCCAGCGCATACAGGGCGACATAGGAAAATCGCAGGCAGAGCTTTTCGGCAAGCGTTTCCATCATGCCGTTGTTGACGATTGTGCACTCCTGCTTTATTTCGTCAGCCATGAGTGTTGCCGCCGATTCCGAAAGTCCCATTTCGCGGCTTGCCGCATACGTGACTGCATATACCTCCGTTTTCTCTTTATCGGATATATGTATCACTATATCCTTATCGTCAGAGAGAACTTTGTTGACTGTTTTTTCCGTAATGCCGGAAATAAACGGCTCCAGCATACCGACGAATTCGTTGTTGTACATTTTTGCAACGATACCGCCGAAATACAGCGCTACGAAAATAGCGACAATGCCGCACATACTGCGGATGATGCCATCCTTGAAGCCGCGCCATGCGCACAGTACGATCGTACCGAACAGTGCCAGAAAAACGATTATCTTAATTATATTTCCTATGTTTATATTATCAAGCATTCTATATTCCCCTTTCGTCTGCTCTCGCCGAATATACATCGGTGCTGTGTCTTCCGATGCAAAGAGCAGTACCGTCTTTTCTCATAAATACTTTCAAATAGGAAGCTGCATCATAATGTGCTTTTGTTTCCGCCGTGCGGGTATTGAAAATATATAACCCGCTGTCGGTAATAACGGCTGTATTGTATTCGGTAGCAGAAACCGAAATAATGCCGTTTTCAAATTCGGCAATACCGAATTCTTCGCCGTTTTCTTCAATTTTGATTATATCACAATTACCGCCGGATTTAAACTCCTTTAATGCAAGTATTGTCATATCTCCGAGCATATAATCGTCAATATGCCTGCCGTCAAAAGACATAATAAGCTCTGCGTCTTTTCCGTCTTGCAGTTCATACAGACCGTTTAGCGAAATCGCTCTCACGACCCCGTTTTTCATCCAACTCAAATCAAACAGCAGCTCGCCTTCCATAAAAACGGAATAAGAATAGTTTTCATCTTTGAGGCTCAGGAAAATAACATTCGTTCCGTTTTCCGCGGTCGTAAGCACACACAGCTTATCTCCCGAGGCAGACACGGCAGCATTTATGATATATCCCGTTCCGGACATCCACTTATAAATAAGCGTACCGTAATTGTCAAACACCATGACAGCGCCGTGATATCCGCTCTCTTCACAACAGAGGCACGCCATTCCCTCACTGTTCATGGACGCATATGTTACATTGCCGTCCGGGTCCAGCGTCTGCAAAATTTTATCTTCTGTGAAAAGCTTGACGGTCGTGCCGCCGATATCATAGCAGAGCGCGTTTTTCCCGCCATAGCAAAGCGCAGGTGTTGACATGATGAACTTCTCGTTCAGCGTCTGCGTACCGTCACCTTCAAAAACCTTCAGCCCGTCCGTTGAAAGAACGGCCATACCGTCTCCGACAGGACAGTAAGCGCTGTTTTCATCGGAGGAATAGGTGAATGCGTCCGTTCCGCTTTTTTGCAGACTCACGATTCCCGTTTTTACCGCGATGACAAAACACGCAAGCACGATCGCAAACACGATTATGATGATCGCAGCGATACCGATATTCCTTTTTCGTCGTTCCTGTCTGTTGTTCATATCTGTCCTCAGTCATTGGCTGTCATCGTGCCATCATTTCTCCAACAGCGCCGTCATACCACACATGTGTCATATAAAGTCCCTCCGGCGGCACAGTCGGACCTGTCAGTCTTCTGTCACCGCGGGCAAGCAGCGCCGGTATCTCATGCGGCAGAATTTTGCCCTCAGAAACATATATAAGCGTACCCGCCATGGCGCGCGCCATATTGTACAGAAATCCGTCTGCGCACACGCGAAGCGAAATCATATCGCCGCTTCGCTCAACATCATAGCTGTAAACCGTGCGCACGGTCGTTTTTGTCTCCGTTCCGACGGAACGCACAGCGGCAAAATCATGCGTTCCCACAAAGTATTTCGCTCCTTCTGCCATCCGCTTTTCATGGAGAGGTGCAGGCGCAAAATACGCTCTGTTCGCATAAAACGGATCTCTAATGCGTGAATTATATATTCTGTACGTGTATTCTTTTTTGATACACGACAAAATCGCGTTAAAATCCTCCGACGCGTCTACCGCATCCGTTACCGCGATATCCGGCGGGAGATAGGTGTTGACGGCTATCGGAAATCTGTCCGTCGGGACAGTGCAGTCCGTTCTGAAATTTGCACAATAGCGCTCTGCGTGGACACCCGCGTCCGTTCTTCCGCAGCCCGTGACCTTTACCTTATGTCCGCAAAGGCGTGACAGCGCATTTTCAAGCGTTTCCGCCACCGTTACCTCTGTTTTCTGTACCTGCCAGCCGTGGTA
>JAZRYQ010000026.1:0-5215 GCA_045600805.1 Candidatus Alloscillospira sp.
AGATAAATGTCTTTCAGCCGCAGTTTTTATTTGTGTATGTTATCGACATCCATTGTTGCATAAGCGTTCAGATCCTGTCCGGCGGTGTTGCCGGCGAGGTATTCATAGTACCCCTGACAGCCGATCATCGCGCCGTTGTCACCGCAGAGGGAAAGCGGCGGCATGTAAAGCTTTACGCCCGCTTTTTCGGCTTCCCGTTCAAAATCGGCTCTTATGCGCTTGTTTGCCGCGACGCCGCCCGCGATCACGGCTTTTTTATAGCCGAGTTCCTTTAAAGCTGCCATCGCTCTCGGAACAAGACTGTCACTCACGGCTTTCGTAAATGACGCAGCAAGTCCGGAACGGTCGATTTCTTCGCCTTTCTGTTCGGCGTTGTGCGCAATGTTTACAACGGCGGTTTTCAGACCTGAAAAAGACATATCATACGGGTGACCGTCGATTTTTCCTATCGGAAGCGTGTACGCTGTGTCATTTCCGCCTTCGGCAAGCTCCTGCATCGGCTTTCCTCCGGGATAGGGAAGACCGAGAACGCGCGCAGCTTTGTCAAAGCACTCGCCGGCAGCGTCATCGTGCGAAGCGCCCAGAATGTGAATATCCGTATAACCGCGCACATCCGCGATAATGCTGTTGCCGCCGGATACGATGAGTGCCAAAAACGGCGGCTCAAGCTCCGGAAAAGCTATGTAGTTTGCGGCAATATGCCCGCGAATGTGATGCACCGGAATGAGCGGAACATTCAAGGCCTGCGCAGCGCCTTTTGCGAAGTTGAGCCCGACTAATAGTGCGCCGATCAGTCCCGGCGCATACGTCACGGCAACGGCATCAATATCGCTTTTTCGGATGCCGGCTTTTTTTATCGCGGAATCGGCAAGCCGGCTTATGACGCTTACATGACTGCGCGACGCGATTTCCGGCACGACTCCGCCGTATAAGGCGTGCATATCAGCCTGCGAAAAAATCTCGTCTGCGAGGACCTCACGCCCGTCGCGGCAAACGGCAACGGCTGTTTCATCGCAGGAGGATTCAACGGCTAAAATAATCATTATATCACTCTTTTCATTATCATCGCGTCCTCCAAAGGCGCGGTGTAATATTTTTTTCTGAGTCCGACGCGCTCAAAACCGAAGCTTTCGTAAAGCGCAATGGCAGGGACGTTTGATACGCGCACTTCAAGATAAAGACTGCCTGCGCCCATATCCTCCATCTGCGTCATTGCATAGGAGAGCAGCAGTCCTGCAATCCCGCGCCTTCTGTAATTTTCTTCGACGGCTATCTGATAGATCTCCGCCTCGTCACCGACTAAATGCGCGATGCAGAAGCCGCAGAGCACTCCGTCAACAGACGCGCAGACAACGCAGGCGTCTTCGGATTCTATTTCGGATAAAACCTGCCCGTCCGACCATGGAACGGAAAAACAAGACCGTTCAAGCGCTGCTATTTCGTCAAGCTCGGACAGCACCGCTTTAAAAATATCCGTCATTTCGTTTCCGCCCAGCTCTTTCCGTGTTTTGCCTCGACTGTCAGCGGAATGGACAGTGAAGCGGCGTTTTCCATTTCACGTTTTAAAATTTCCGCAACCGCCTCGGCATTTTCCGCAGGGCACTCGACGATAAGCTCATCGTGTACCTGCAATAAAAGCTTTGCGTCAAGCCCCGACGCTTTGAGCGCGGAATGTGCGCGGATCATCGCAAGCTTCATGATATCCGCGGCAGTACCCTGGATCGGCATATTGAGCGCAACGCGCTCACCGAACGAACGGAGGTTGAAGTTGGAGGATTTGAGCTCGGGAAGATAGCGGCGTCTGCCGTATAGTGTGTCAACATAGCCTTTTTCGCGCGCTTCCTCAACGATCGACTTCATGTAGGCGCGCACGCCGCTGTATTTTTCAAGGTATGCGTCCATATAGCTTTTTGCTTCGGCCACGGAAACGTGGATATCCTGCGAAAGCGAGAAAGCGGAAATACCGTAAACAATGCCGAAGTTAACGGCTTTTGCATTGGAGCGCATCTGCTTTGTCACATGCTCAAGCGGCACCCCAAAGACCTGTGACGCTGTGACAGCATGGATATCTTCGCCTGTCAAAAACGCCTCCTGCATACGCTTGTCACCCGATATATGCGCGAGCAGACGCAGTTCTATCTGTGAATAGTCGGCATCGACTAATACTCTGCCCTCGGGAGCGATGAACATTTCGCGTATCTGTGCGCCGAGAGGTGTCCTCACGGGGATATTCTGCAAATTCGGTTCTGTCGAGGAAAGTCTGCCCGTTGCCGTGACGGTCATCTGAAAATTCGTGCGTATTCTGCCATCCGCGTCAATTACGGCGGTAAGCCCGTCACAATACGTTGATTTAAGCTTTGTGAGCTTTCTGTAATCAAGTATATAGTCTATGATTTCATGCTTGCCGCTCAGTTTTTCAAGCACATCGGCGCTTGTGGAATAACCCGTTTTTGTTTTTTTCGGCGCGGGGAGCATGAGCTTTTCAAATAAAATACTGCCGAGCTGCTTCGGAGAATTGATGTTGAATTCCTCACCGGCAATATCATAAATGCGCGTCTGATCGTCGGCAATCGCGCTTTCAAGCGTTTTGCCGAAGCGGGAAAGCTCGTCTCTGTCAACCAGAAAACCGTTGCGCTCGGTTTCGGCAAGGACAGTGCATAAAGGAAGCTCGATTTCTTCAAAAAGCTTCATAAGACCGTCCTCTTCAAGCTGTTTACTCAAAACCGTGCGCAGCTCGGATATGGCCGCGGCGCGGGATGAAAAATCAGGCTTGTCAAGAAACGAAAGCTGCGCGTTTTCGCCGCTTGCGTCATCCAGTCCGCGCCCGAGATATTGCAGGCACAGTCTGTCAAGCTCATAGGAATTATCCGTCGCGTTCAGTAAATATGCGGCTATGGCTATGTCAAACGCCCAGTTTTGCGCGCATATATTGCATGACAGAAGCTTTCGGTGTGTGTCCTTGATGTTTTCACCGCATTTTTTGACCGGTGACTCGAAAATTCGCCGGATAAGTCCGTCAAAATCCGTAAAATCGCCGGAATCTGCCGAATATACGCAGTCACCGAGCGTGACGCTTATAAAATCAAGTGAATCCGATACGGCAATATCGGCAATTTCCGCCGAATTAAGCTTTGCGATGAAATCATCCGTATTTGTTATGGCGGCCTTTTCAAATTGCCTTGCCGAAACGGAAACAGGTGCATCGAGCGGCTTTTTCAAATCATAGCGTTCGATGAATTTCGCAAAACCGAGACGCATGAAAATGCTGTATAGTCTGTCATTATCGGGAAGCCTGATGAGGTTATCATGCGGAGAAAACTCGATCGGCGCGTCGCAGCGGATCGTGGCAAGGTCATAGGACATATACGCGGACTCTTTCCCCGTGTCAAGCTTTTTGCGCACGCTGTCCTTGATATCAAGCTCTGAAAGGCTTTCGTAAATGCTGTTTATGTCGGCAAAGCGCTGTATAAGCTCCATGGCTGTTTTTTCGCCGATGCCCGCAACACCGGGAATGTTGTCCGACGTGTCGCCCATGAGCGCTTTGAGGTCGATAAGATGCAGCGGCTCGAAGCCGTATTCCTCAAAAAATCTGTCACGTTCATACAAAATGGTTTCGGTCTTGCCCATGCGTGACTTCACATGGAGAACGGAAGCGTTCCCGATAAGCTGAAAGCTGTCCTTATCGCCGGTGACGATAACGCATTCAACACCGCCTGCCTTGCATTTTGCCGCGATCGTGCCGAGCAGATCGTCTGCTTCCCAGCCCTCAAGCTCATAGCGCGGAATATTCATCGCGTCGAGGACATCCTTTAAAATCGGCATCTGCACGGCAAAATCCTCCGGCATCGGCTTGCGCTGGGCTTTGTAGCCGTCATATTTTAAATGCCTGAACGTCGGCGCTTTTAAATCAAACGTCACGCACAAAGCATCCGGCTTTTCGTCGGATGTCAGCTTGTGAAGAATATTCAGAAAACCGAAAACAGCATTTGTCGGTGTCCCGTCAGGCGCATTGAGCATACGCAGACCGTAATAAGCTCTGTTGGCAATGCTGTTGCCGTCAATTACCATAAGTTTCATATAAAAACCTCAAGAATCAGATTAAGCTTTTTTCCACTGTACTCCCTGTTTAGTATCCATAAGAACGATGCCCATATCCTTGAGCTTGTCACGTATTCTGTCAGCCTCTGCCCAGTTTTTCTCTTTGCGGGCGTTCTGACGCGCCTGAATAAGAGCCTCGACCTCGGCGGCAAGAGCGTCTTCATCGTCGTCGCCGTATATAAGACCGAGAACATCGACAAGCTCATTGAGCATATCAAGAGCGTGCGCGGCGACGGCCTTTGTGGGCGCGCTTGCCGTCACGGAGTTAGCTGCGCGCACAAAATCGAATATGACAGACACGGCGTCGGCCGTGTTGAAATCATCATCCATCGCTGCATTGAATTTTTCACGATAAGACGGAAGCGTTTCGTCAAATGCGCGCTCTTCCGCTGTCTCCTCGCCGTCAGCGCCGTTCTCCGACAGGAATTTAAAGTTAGACTGCGCTGTTTTCAGCCTTTCCAAAGCGTTCTGCGCCTGCATGAGAATTTCGCCGGAATAATTGAGCGGGCTTCTGTAATGGCTCATGAGCATGAACATACGAATGGTGGAATAACCGTATGCTTCGGCGGCTTCACGGACGGTGAAGAAATTGCCGAGGGATTTTGACATTTTCTTGTTGTCAATGCTGATAAAGCCGTTGTGTATCCAGTAGTGAACGAATTCACAGCCGTTTGCGGCTTCCGACTGCGCGATCTCATTTTCATGGTGCGGGAAAACAAGATCCTGCCCGCCGCAGTGAATGTCGATCGTTTTTCCGAGATAGCGCATGGACATAGCCGAGCATTCGATGTGCCAGCCGGGACGGCCCTCGCCCCAGGGGGATTCCCAGTAAGGCTCACCGGGCTTTGCGGCTTTCCAAAGTGCGAAGTCCATCGGGTTTTCCTTGATGTCGGCAACGTCGATTCTCGCACCCGCCATCAAATCGTCAAGCGGCTGGTGAGAAAGCTTGCCGTAGGATTCAAATTTTGTCGTCCTGTAATAAACATCGCCGTTTACCTCATACGCATATCCCTTGTCTATCAGCGTCTGAACAATGTCGATTATCTCCTGCATGTTTTCTGTTGCTCTGGGATGGATGGTCGCTGCACGGACACCGAGACCTTTTGCGTCGGTGAAG
>JAZRYQ010000027.1:0-2828 GCA_045600805.1 Candidatus Alloscillospira sp.
CGTCGGCTCGGAACTTTGCCTGCGGCTTCCTTCAGATTCCACCTCGCGATGGACACCCTTGCCGTTCGGCTAACACTTCCTACTACCAAGCGTGTAGTGGACTTTCACCACCAAGCTATTGCCCATGGCGGGCGTACAACAGCAAAACACCGCAAAATCTGTCGATTTTACGGTGTTTTTGGTGGAACAGGTGTCGACATGGTCGAACTCCCGTCCTCCAAACCTGTTTCGCCCTCTAATGCCGATTCTATATCCTCAAGCGGAATGTTGTCAACGGTCAAGGGCTTTTTGCTTGCAT
This sequence comes from Candidatus Alloscillospira sp., assembly GCA_045600805.1. Taxonomy (GTDB): domain Bacteria; phylum Bacillota; class Clostridia; order Oscillospirales; family Oscillospiraceae; genus Alloscillospira. The sequence continues at coordinate 299 of JAZRYQ010000027.1, forward strand.
TGATGATTATCGTAAAATGATCATCGTAAAGGTAAATCGAGTGGACAAAAATATGATGATAGCTCTGCGCTTGTTTATATCGTCATTTGGCATTTCACGAACAAAATCAAGAAATGCGCGAACCTGCGGTTCCGTCAGATTGATTCGTTTGTTTTCCTCAATAGCAAGCGTCTCTTCCAGTTGCTTCTTTTCTTCTTGACGCTTTGCCAGACGCTCTGACAGCATATCTACCGCCTGACCTTGCTCGATTGCACGCCAAAGATTTTCGATTGCCTGGTCTGCTTCCCGAATAGACTTTTTCAGTTCGCGGATGGTCAGATTGTCCGGATCTTTGCTGCATTCTTCGGCGACTTTCTTGGCGATGAATTCTATCTTTTCCGGCGTCAACAGCTTTAGGCATTCCGCAACAACACGGTCTTCAATATACTGCTTGTTGACGATCTTCTTTTGGCATTTCTTTTTCTTTGCCTTTTTGCAGGCATAGTAATGATATGCTCTGCCGGATTTTCCAGTGCCGCCGTAACCGGTCATCATTTCCTTACAGTAACCGCAAAACAGTTTCGTGGTCAGTAGATATTCATTTTCGCCGTGGGTGCGAGCCGGTGCATTTTTGTTTTTGTTCATGATGTCCTGTACCCGGTAAAACAAATCATCGTCCAGAATGCGAGGCATTCCTCCGGGCTTCTCCGTTCCGTTATAAATATAAACGCCGATATAGCGCTTATTGCTCAATAGTCTGCTGAGACTGTTTGGGCTGAATTCTTTTCCCAGCGAGGTCTTCACTTTTCGCCGCTGCATATCGCGGATGATTTCTGCCTTTGTTTCTCCGCTTGCATACCGTTCGAATATCTCACGGACGATGGCAGCCTCATCAGGATCAACATAATAGGTTCTGTCTGGGGCTACCTTAAATCCGAGTCCGGGGTTGCTGCCGTTTGATAGGCATTTTTCGGCATTGATTTCCATACCGCGGTGTATCTTCTGAGAAAGCTCAGCGGAGTAATACTCCGCCATGCTTTCCAAAACGCCTTCCACCAGAATGCCGGAAGCGTCATCTGAAATATTTTCCTTTGCAGATAGAACGCGGACGCCGTTCTTTTTCAGCCTCGCTTTGTTGATTGCACTGTCGTATCGGTTTCTTGCAAAACGGTCGAGTTGGTACACAAGGACACCTTCAAAGGTATGCTTTTCGCTGTCGGAAATCATTCTTTGGAATTGAAGACGATTATCGGTTGTACCGCTGATGGCCCGGTCGATATATTCGCCGACTACCGTATGGCCGTTCGCTGCGGCAAATTCGTAGCAGACTTTTAATTGTCCTTCAATGGATTGCTCCGTTTGACTATGACTTGAAAAACGGGCATATATGACAACGTTCATCTGTTTTCCTCCCATGGTTTCTGCTGTAAATCATTATAGTGTTTCATCCTTTCTAAATCGATTTTGTGAAAATGCCGCCCGGCACATTCGGAAAATGCACCGGGCAGCAGGTATAGTTTATGAATACTCAGGATGCTTTTTCAGCCACTGAGCATAGTATTCTTTTCCCTCGTCGCTCTGATAGAACTTTACAATTTCCGGGGCAAGGAATTTTGCGAAGGATACCAGAAGCTCTTCGGGAAGCTCCACAGAGGTGCGCGCAGTGTTTTCTTCATTGGTCATAGGCGCACCTCATCTTTCTCGGTCTCGCTGTCGGTGAAGATAGCGAGTATAATAATCAGCGGCTTTCACAAGAAAATCTTCTGCCTGCTTGACCGTGAAACCATCCGGGATAATATCCCGCAGACGATCCACCGGGACCTTTATCGTCTCCCGCTGATTTGCCTTTTCTACCGAAAGAGTCTTGAAAATCAGGTACTTATCAAGCGTCCCGTCCTTGTAATACTGATGCAGGTGCCAGCTTTGAGAGTAGGACGGCGTACAGTCGTTCATCTCACAGACTTCCAACACGTCGTACTGAAACTGCTCCGGCAGGAACGAAAGCTCCACGCCGACGGACAGAGCGATTTTCCCCTCGTCCATCATCGTAAGCAGTTCAGGAATCAGGTTGGTCAGACGGATATACCGTTTTACCTGCGAAGCGCTGTCATTTTCCGAAATCTGTTCGACAGTCAACTTCGGTCCGAGTTGGTCCGAGGTTTTTCCCTGATGACTCATAGCGTCAAATTTCATCTTGTACGCAAACGCCTTTTCAGACGGCAAAATGTGCTCCCGGTGCAGGTTGCTGTCCACCACGGCAATGGCGGCAGCATCCCGGTCAAGGGCATAAATAAAGGCAGGAACTGTTTCCAGCCCTGCCTTCATAGCGGCGTGCAAGCGGCGGTGTCCGCTTACAACCTCATATTCGTCTGTCGTCTTTTCTTTCCGTCGCACGATCAGCGGCGAAAGCATGCCCTGCGTCTGTATGCTTTCGATCAGCGTATTCATTTCATCGTTGTCGAGTACCTTGTAGGGATGCCCCTCAAAGGGGTGTAATTTCGATACCGGAATGGCTACCGGCGTATTCATCGTGCTTTTCATCGTTCATAAT
>JAZRYQ010000028.1:0-4426 GCA_045600805.1 Candidatus Alloscillospira sp.
GAGCGCCAGACGAGCTTTCTGGTCTGCTGTTTTTCGAGCCTTTACCGTAGCTGCGTTTTCCGGATATTCGATTTCATCCGATTCCCGCGTCATAATAACGTCCGTTCCGAATAATGAAGCAATAAGCTCAATTTTTTTTGATATTTGAAGATTAAGAGCGGCTTCCTCTGTTCCGTCAAAAGCCACGGCGCCTCCGTCCTCGCCGCCGTGCCCGGCATCAACTATCAGGACAGAGTGATTATCAACAGCGGACAGGCTGTTATTCATCACCGGAATAAAATTCATCTTGATAAAGAACATCAGCAGTGCAAAAGCCGCCGCAGCTATAAATGCAAGATATGTTATGCGCTTCACATACAATACCTCCCTTATGAGGGATTATATGTGTCCCGGCTGTTCTTTATTTCTGCCCGCGCTGTTTCGCCCCGGGCAGTTTTTTATACATTATCTTATCAAGCAGTCTGATTTCGCGGTACCCGAGGTGATATGCCGCGGTACATACGATAGGTCCGATCAGAATAGGAAGGAAATAGAATATTTTGGACGCCTCACCCTTGTTTGCAAGCGAAATGGGGTAAACAAGGTTGAGGTAGAAAAAGGTCAGAAAGCGTCTGGCAAGAGTTGAAAGAGCCAAAGTCTTTATCAGCGCAATTATTGCGGCGATAAAGCCGAGTATCTGCGAGGCAAAGCCGGCGATTATCGGCTTGACTGGATTATATTTTATGTGCTGATATGTCACCAGATTGAGGTCACGCGCGCCGGTTCTCCAGGATTCAACGTAAACGTCAAGAACGTAGAACGCGAGGCAGATTATATTTACCATCATCATATACCAGGGTCTTGCAGTAATATCCGTTTTCAGCAGATTATCAAGCGCAACAAAAATAAGACTTATGACGATAAAAATGATTATCGCCATAATATGAACATAGAAGACCTTGAAGGCAAGCCTGAAAATCGTACTCTTGCCGGATTCCTTCTCCCAGTTTTTCTTGAAAAGAGCCATGATGACCTCCTCATTGAATAAGCTTTTTTATAGTATATCATATTGGATTGCAAATTTCAAAATCTAATGTATAATGAAAAAAGACGAAAATGAAAAGAGGAAGCTCACTTGAAATCATCTGAATTTATCGACATCGCTCTCGAAAGCGGCTTTTCCTTTGCAGGAGAAATCAAGCCGGATACAATAATACCGATGACGGAAGTGCGCGATATGTGCGCCGTCAACAAATGCAAAAGCTATGATAAGAACTGGGCATGTCCCCCGGCGTGCGGCACCGTCGAGGAATGCACCGCAGCCGTTCGTTCCTTTGACAGCGGAGTTATCGTGCAGACGACAGTTCAGCTTGAAGATGAATTCGATTTTGAAGGAATGGCCGACGCCGCAAAGCGGCACGGTGAAAGCTTTATCAAAATGTTGAACCGCATCCGGGAGCTTACTGACGAGCCGATTCTTGCACTCGGAAGCGGCGGGTGCACAAAATGCAAAAAATGCACATATCCGGATGAACCCTGCCGTTTTCCCGACAGACTTGTGCATCCGATGGAGGGCTTCGGCATACTCATCAGCGATGTTTGCAAGAAAAATAATATAGTTTACAATCATGGGCGCGGTACGCTGACTTACGTTGGCTGTTTCCTTTTTAACGATAAATAATTTCCCGGAGGATAAAAATGAAAGTTACATTTCTGCCTTCAAATATACAGGTTCAAGTAGAATCCGGCTGTACCGTAATGGACGCTCTTATTAAAGCAGGGCTGTCTGTTGACGCTCCGTGCGGCGGACGCGGAGTCTGCAAAAAATGCAGAGTCGAGGTCGTCCGGGAAAACGGAAGCGAAACGGTGCTTGCCTGTCAGACTTGTGTTGATGAAGATATGACGGTTGACATTTCCGGTCAGGATGAAGGACACAGGATACTTATGGGCGGAATATCCCGCTCTGTCGCGCTCTCTCCTGCCGTAAGAGCCTTTGTTCTTGACATTCCGAAGCCGTCAACAAGTGACCTTCGTTCATGCTGGGAGCGCGTAAGCTCGGCTCTTGCGCTTGCCGCGGGTATAGAGGCATCGGCGATCAAGCCCAATCCTCGAGTCGTTTCCTCGCTCTACGATACGCTCGCCGCAAATGATTACAGAGTTGAAGTCCTTCTGTTTAACAATGAAATAATTGCAGTACGTCCGGCAGGCCATCCCCTTCTCGGGCTTGCTTACGATATCGGAACGACGACGATAGCTGCGTATCTGGTCGATTTGCGCTCCGGTGAGGACATCATACAGAAAAGCATGCTGAATCCGCAGGTCAAATATGGCGCAGACGTCATAATGCGGATGAAATATTCTATCGAAAACGGACTTGAAGGCCCTTCAAATGCCGTAAGAACCGCACTCGCCGATATTGCAGATGACGCAGTAAAGGAAGCTGGAGCGGACGCGGAAGACATTTTTGTCGTTACTGTTGTCGGAAACACATGTATGCATCATCTCTATACGGGGATATCCCCCGCTTCGCTTGCCTACGCACCGTATACACCGGCCATTTCGATACCAATGTGCCTGAATGCCGAGGAATGTGGATTGAGAGTAGCGCCGTGTGCAAAGATGCTGCTTCTTCCCAACATTGCGGGCTTTGTAGGCGCCGATACTGTCGGAGCCGCGCTTGCCGCCGAGATGGACACGAAAGAGAAGCTGACCCTGCTCATTGACATCGGGACAAACGGCGAGATGGTCATGGGCGATAAAAACAAGCTTGTCGCCTGCTCAACAGCGGCAGGACCCGCTTTTGAGGGTGCGCTTATAAGCTGCGGAATGCGCGGCGCAGACGGCGCAATAGATCATATTAAGCTCACCTCCGGGACTGTCGACTATTCCGTAATCGGAGGTACAGCGCCTCAGGGTATTTGCGGCAGCGGCCTGATCGATCTGCTGAGTGAGCTTATCAGGGTCGGTATAGTGGAATCCGGCGGACGTATTGCAGAAGCCGACGAGCTTGACGGCACGGAAGCTGAATGTTATAAAGACCGGATAATTACTGTTGACGGACAGCGTGCCTTCCTTATTTACAGAGACGGTAAAAACGAGGTCCATTTTACCCAGCGCGACGTGCGCGAGGTCCAGCTTGCAAAGGGCGCGATGGCTGCCGGAATAGAAATGATGTCTGATTATCTCGGAGTAAAATCGGATGATATCGAATTAGTCCTGATTGCCGGCGCGTTCGGGAGCTATATGTCTCCCAAAAGCGCATGCGGCATAGCTCTTATTCCGCCCGTGCTCGAAAGCAAAGTCACTGCTATCGGTAATGCCGCCGGTCAGGGCGCAAAGCTTGCCCTGCTGAGCAAGGAGGAATACGAGCGTTCCGCAGATATCGCAAGGACGATGAACTACCTTGAGCTTGCAGCTGACCCTAAATTCCAGGATATCTTCGTAGACATGCTGGAATTCCCGGAAATATGACAATCATGCCCCTGCTTTTTGATTGAGCAGGGGCATGAATCATTTTTACAGCATTGAGACTATGCGCTCTTTCGGGACGTATCCGATAGACGAGCTGACAGGTTCTCCGTTTTTGAAAAGGATGACTGTGGGGATGCTGTCGATCCCGAACCTGGATGCAAGAAGCGGTTCTTCATCGACATTCACCTTCGCGACCTTGACCTTGTCTGCTTGCTCAACGGCTATTTCCTCGATAACGGGAGCAAGCATTTTGCAGGGCCCGCACCATGAAGCCCAAAAATCTACAAGTACGGGCTTGGCGGATCTTACGACCTCGGGATCAAAATTTGAAGATGTCAGATTCAGCATTTTTACTCCTCCTTATTGCGATTGGGTGTATTCAGCAGACATTATTTATCAAGCGATTTGTAGTACAGCATACAATGGCAGAAGCCCTCATATTCGGGATCTGCTATCTTCGATTTGAAATCACTGCACATACACTTATTTTCGTCAGTATGTTCCCGCCTGCACGGGCAGTATCCGCCCGTTCTTTTCAGGCCTTCCTTTACTGTATCCGCAATTTCCTTATCGGGATTAACCGATATTTTCATTTTTGTGCCCTGCTTTCCTTCTGATATACAGTACGTTGCTGAATAAAGCACAGCTATGCTTTTTCAGATATGCTTCGTATTCGTCCGCGTTTATGTAGTATTCCTTTCCCCATGAAGAAATACGCAGCCATTTTCCGTCTGCGGCAGTTACAGCAACATAATGAGCGTTTACATTCGTCTGCGGTATGAATTCATCTCCCCGCTTTTTGTAAAGTGTGAGCTTGTGTCTGCCGGAAAAAATAAACGGAAAGTTCGGACCGATTGATAAAATTGCCGGAATGTCATCTTCAAGCATCCGGTCAATCCTTTTTCGAATATTACCGAAAAGGCAGCCCCAGCCTGCACGAAAAGGCATACTGTTTCTCAAAAAGAAAAGGTTTATT
>JAZRYQ010000029.1:0-3961 GCA_045600805.1 Candidatus Alloscillospira sp.
GTTTACGGACTTCTGACGAAAATCGGCGGAGGATATCTGATATCCGGTCGTCTGCCCATGGCGATCGCTCTTTGCATTTCCATTATCATCGCGATCATCGTTTACGGTGTAATGGTGATCTTTACAGGCACATTGACGCGCGCGGATATGCAGCTTGTTCCGAAAGGGGATAAAATTGCCAATATTCTGAAACTTAAATAACAAATTTTCTCCCTGAATTTCGGCATATTTAATAGAATTTTTTAAATTGCAATAAATATCAAACTCATATATTGCAGAAAAGAGGAAAATATGATAAATTTTGAGGACAAGTCAAAATACGGTGTATATGATCTAAAAAAACTAATTGCAATTTTACGTGCTCCGGGGGGATGTCCGTGGGATGCAGAGCAGACGCACGAGAGCATCCGCCGCAATTTTCTTGAGGAAGCTTACGAAGCTGTTGAAGCGATCGACGAGCGCTCATCCGAGCATCTGTGCGAAGAGCTCGGCGATGTGCTCACGCAGGTCGTGTTCCATTCCGGTATAGAAGAAGACGCGGGGCATTTTGACCTTGACGATGTTGCAGACGCTGAATGCCGAAAGCTTATTCTGCGTCACCCGCATGTATTCGGTGACGTGCATGTAACCGGCACAGATGATGTTCTGAAGAACTGGGACGATATAAAGCGCGTCGAAAAAAGTCAGAAAACCGTTTCCGATTCTATTGACGCGGTAGCAAAAAGTCTCCCGGCTTTGTGGCGTGCAGAGAAGATCCAGAAAAAAGCCGCAAAGGTGGGCTTTGATTTTCCGGAGGTCTGGCAGGCGGTGGACAAGCTTGCAGAAGAGCTTACCGAGCTATCGGACGCCATTTCAAGCGAAGCCGGTATTGAAGAGGAGATCGGTGATGTACTTTTCTCGATCGTCAATGTTGCGCGCCTTCTGAAAATCGACCCCGAAGAGGCTTTGACAAAGTCGAGCGACAAGTTTTCTGCAAGATTTGCGTATGTTGAATCGGAAGCAGCAAAACAGGGCAGGATATTAAATGAGCTTTCATTGGAAGAAATGGATGCTCTGTACGAGCAAGGCAAATCGGTTTCGGATAATTGATCCGTATTTACTTATAAGTTTTTTCGGCGGATTACCGCAAAGGAGGATTTTTACATGAATAAAACAGAATTGATTTCAAAAATTGCCGCTGATGCAGGCCTGTCAAAGAAAGACAGTGAAAAAGCACTTACCGCTGCGCTTGACGCGATCACCGCTGCGCTTGCAGCCGGTGAAAAAGTACAGCTCGTCGGCTTCGGCGTATTTGACGTAAAAGAGCGTGCCGCACGCGTAGGTCTCAATCCGAAGACCAAAGAAGCAATCGACATTCCCGCGTCAAAGGCTCCGCAGTTCAAAGCGGGCAAGGCTCTCAAAGACGCAGTTGCAAAATAAACTTAAAACACACGACAGCAAGGTCGTGTGTTTTTCGTTACAAGATTTTGAACAAACTCTATGGAACTTTTTTCATTTATTACCGTCATAAAAGCATATAAAGGAATTCTTGATATACTATAACCGGAGGTACAAAATGAGAAAAATGATTGCTTTTTTATTGCTTGCCGCGATGCTTCTCTGCATCTTTACCGGCTGCGGAGAAAATACCGCTATCGGGAAAACCATGGCTTTGTCTGACGGCATTCCCGCAAAGCGCTTAAATACGGACTCTGTAACGCTGAACGGTGATTATGCGGTCTCCGCAACGGATTTTGCCGTGCGCTTATTCAAAGAATCTGCAAGATCCGGGGAAAACACATTGATCTCCCCCGTTTCAGTTCTGTACGCTCTTTCCATGACGGCAAACGGAGCAAACGGCGAGACAAAAACGCAGATGGAAACCGTTCTTGGCGCGCCTGTTTCAGAACTGAACGATTATCTTTGCGCTTATATGAGGTCTCTTCCCGAAAGCGAAAAATACAAGCTGAGTATTGCAAATTCGATCTGGTTTACAGACAATACGGGTTTTACTGTAAATAAGGATTTCCTACACGCGAATGCCGATTATTACGGCGCAGACATATATCAGGCGCCTTTTGATGCATCGACCTGTGACGATATCAACAAGTGGGTTGAAGATAAAACAGACGGCATGGTAAAGGATATTTTAGATGAGATCCCCTCTGACGCTATAATGTATCTTGTGAACGCGCTTGCCTTTGACGCCGAGTGGCTGAAAATATACGACGAAAGCGAAGTGCGCGACGGTATCTTTACAACCGAAGACGGTGAAACGCAGGATGCTAAATTTATGTATTCCGAAGAATCACGGTATTTAGAGGGTGAAAACGCCACCGGTTTTATTAAATATTACGCTGATGAAAAGTACGCATTTGCGGCGCTCCTGCCCGATGAGGGTGTCACTGTGGATGAATACGTATCATCCATGACCGGAGAATCACTGCACAAAATGCTTTCAAATCCGCAGAGCGTTAACGTTAGCACCGCGATACCCAAATTTGAGAGTGAATACAGCACCGACATGGCAAATATTCTTGCGGCGATGGGGATGCCGGACGCTTTTAACAAACATAACGCAGACTTTACAGGTTTAGGTGTGTCAGAAGCCGGCGATATCTTCATCGGCAGAGTCTTGCATAAAACCAAAATCGCCGTTGATGAAAAAGGAACAAAAGCCGGTGCTGCTACTGTTGTGGAGATGAAGACGGAGAGTTGCCCGGAATATTCCCATGCAGTTTATTTAGACAGACCGTTTGTTTATATGCTGATCGACCGTGAAGCAAATCTGCCGCTGTTTATCGGCACGATGATGGATATGGATTAAATTACCGGAGGTACAAAATGAGACTTGACAAATATTTAAAAGTATCGCGCCTTATAAAGCGCAGAACCGTTGCAAACGAAGCTTGTGACTCAGAGCATATCAGTGTCAACGGACGCACTGCAAAGGCGTCATACGATGTCAAGGTCGGTGACGTGATAGAAATACGTTTCGGCGCAAAAACGCTCAAGGTGCGCGTGGAGAGCGTCTCAGAATACGCAACAAAAGCCGACGCGCCTGCGATGTATAAAGAAATCGTGTAATTTCAGTCTGCAACACATTGTTGCTTGACTATTCGTAAGCATCGCCTCATACTGCATATGAAGGAGATGATACTATGCCGGCCATAAAAGACAACCTGAAAGCGCTGCGAAATATACGAGGTCTCTCGCAAAATGATGTCGCAGAAGCTCTGAACGTAACGCGCCAGACAATCTCAAGCTACGAAACGGGACGGACAGAACCGGATCTGGAAATGCTGAAAGAATTTGCCGATCTGTACAATGCGGATATTAATGATATTCTATACGGCAGTAATCGTCAGCAGAAACGAATAAAGCGGATCTGCAACGCTCTGTATATCATAAGTGCCGTGTTTTTACTGTGTTTGCTTATTGTTTCTGTTTTATTTTTGATCAAAAACACATGTTTTTTTCCGGGAACTGAGAGAATATTATATCCAAACGATACAGTATGGGAAAAACATCTTCTGCTCAGAAATATCGCCGACTGGATATCAATAGCAGGTCTGTTTGTATTCCGGCTCGGATATCTTGTGATGATTTATCCGATAATAACGATCAGATCCGCGTTTTCGCTTAAAAAACTGACAGTTTTTGCACTGATATTACTGATTGTGATGCATATAATTCCGCTGCCGTTCATGCTGCTCGATAAAATCAGCGGTTATGGGGACTATTACTTTCCGGTAATTCAGGCGATGCCGGGTCTTGTATTGTTTTATCTTGTGCAAGTGATCGTGCATATCGCAGACAAAATAAAAAAGAAAAAATGAACGCACCATGTCAAAAAGATATGGTGCTTTTCAATCCATAAAAAGCAAAGCCGCAGCGTTTGCTGCGGCTTTGTGTTGGCGTTTACCTATCTTCCCGGACCGTCACCAGTCAAGTATTGTCGGCACAAGTGAGCTTAACTTCC
>JAZRYQ010000030.1:0-3171 GCA_045600805.1 Candidatus Alloscillospira sp.
TCGTCGCTCGAAACTGAACAGTTGCGACGGAAGAATTGAACAGTAAGGAAATATGCGGTAAAATATTGTTACACGCGAAAGCGTGAATAACAATGAGGAGGTCATCATTATGACCAATTACCGCGAGATCCTGAGACTGCATAGTCTCGGACTCAACAAATCCCAGATTGCGCAAAGCTTAAGCTGTTCCCGAACGACGGTCATCCAAGTGCTGAATGTCGCCGAAGACAAAGGAATCAGCTATCCTTTGCCGGAAGACTTGTCCGACAGAAAGCTGTCGGAGTTGCTGTATCCAAGTGACAGATCGAAGTCGGAATACAAAATGCCAGACTACGAGTACGTTCACAAGGAAATGCAGAAAAGCGGAGTCACTCTGAATCTTCTGTGGCTTGAATATTGCGAGAACTGCAAGGCTGCCGAAGAACTCCCGTACCAACTGACGCAATTCAAGAAGCACTATCACGACTACGCCGTAAAAGCAAACGCAACGATGCACCTGAACCACAAGCCCGGTGAGATTATGCAGGTGGACTGGGCGGGAGATACCGCAACGGACATCGCTACGGATACCGGCGAAGCGATCCCCGCGTATGTGTTCGTCTCGTCGCTACCGTACAGCGGGTACGCCTATGTGGAAGCGTTCTTCTCTATGAATCAGGAGTGCTGGATCGCCGCACACGTGAACGCATTTCGGTATTACGGCGGCGACGCGCGTATCAGCTGACCAATCCGAATGTTTCAAAGATGTCGTTTGAAGATCGTTTCGGCTTGCTGGTAGATCAGGAATGGAGTTCCCGTAAAAACAATCATTTGAAACGGCTCATCATACAGGCGAAGTTTGCCGAGTCCGGCGCCTGTGTCGAGGATATTGAGTACCACGCCGACAGAAACCTGGATCAGGCGCAGATATCCCGTTTGGCAACATGCAATTTCATAACGGAACGGCACAACGTTCTTTTGCTCGGTGCGACAGGCTCGGGCAAAACGTATATTGCCTGTGCTCTCGGTATGGCGGCGGCGCGCAGTTTTCTTCAGGTACGCTATGTAAGACTCCCGGAGCTGCTTACTGAGCTTGCCATTGCCCGTGGGAACGGAACATATCCCAAGGTTATACAGCAGTACAAGAAGCCGGCGTTGCTCATTCTGGATGAATGGCTGCTGTATCCGCTAAAGGAGACCGAAGCGATTTATTATGCCATTATTGTGCCATTATTATGCCAATGCTAAAGACTCGAGCCGATTTCACCGCTTGCTTTTCGGTTTTATCGCTTGTTTTTGTGCGTTATCGCTTGCTTTTTATAAAAAGACGTGATAAAATATATAATAATAAAAACGAATTTTGGAGAGTGACATATGAACACTAATTTCGATATTACGAAATTTGACACCTATAGAGAAGATAATCGTCGCGAGGTAAAGAAGGCACAAGATGGTCTGCCGTTGTCGCTTTGGGAAACATATTCTTCGTTTTCAAACTGTTATGGCGGGGTCATTATTCTTGGAGTCAAAGAGGAAAAGAACGGGACTTGGCATACCACAGGACTGAAAAACGCTCCCAAACTGCAAAAAGAGTTCTGGGATACCATAAACAACCCCAAAAAGATCAGTATCAATCTATTAACGGAAGATGACGTTGAAACTTTTGATTATCAAGGCGATATTATCATGGTCATTCATGTTCCGGCAGCCAAAAGAGAACAAAAACCGATTTATATCAACGACGATGTATTTGGCGGTACGTTTCGCCGCAATTATGAAGGCGACTATCATTGTACAAGAATCCAGATCAAAACAATGATTCGCGATCAGGCCGACGACACCGTTGACATGTCGGTTCTTGATAATGCGAATATGAATATTTTCAACTTCGATTCTATCCGCGCATACCGAAACACATTTGCATCTTTGAAAAGCGGACACCCTTTTTTGCGCCTTGATGACAGTGAGTTTTTGCGCAGCATCGGGGCAGCGGCATATTGTGACAAAGATAATACGCTACGTCCGACAGCCGCCGGATTGTTAATGTTTGGCAACGAATATGATATTGTCCGTCATTTCCCTGATTATTTTTTGGATTACCGTGCGGAACTTGACCCCAACAATCGTTGGACCGACCGCATTCAATCAAGCTCCGGCGACTGGTCCGGTAATGTGTTTGACTTTTATTTTCGTGTCTACAACAAACTCAAGCAAGCATTGAACGTCCCGTTCAAGCTTACAAACGGCACTCGTATCGATGATACACCGATGCATGAAGCTTTACGTGAGGCCCTGGCAAACTGCCTGACCAATGCGGATTATTATGGATCGAGGGGTATTGTTGTAACATTGCACTCCAACCGAATCACATTTGCCAATCCCGGTTATAGCAGAACGGGGAAAAATCAAATGTTGCTTGGAGGTGTATCTGACCCGAGAAATCGCGGCCTGATGAAGATGTTCAATCTGATTGATATAGGCGAACGCGCCGGAAGCGGAATTCCGAAGATAATCAACATATGGAAAGAAGAGCGGTTGAAGGACCCGATAATCGAAGAGCAGTTTTCTCCGGATCGCACACTGATTACTTTATCGCTTGAAAAAAAACAAGCGATAAAAACAAGCGATAAAACAGAGGAATCCTCCGGCAACCGCATCAAAACCACCCGTAATAAAGAGAAAATCCTTGATTACTTAAAGGACAACGGAAGGTCAAACTGTGCTGAAATAGCGGCTTATATCGGTCTCAGCCCCGCAAGAACGCGCGTAATTCTTTCAGAAATGAAAGAAATTGAAGTACTGGGGGAAAACCGGAACAGATTGTACCGTTTAAAATAATCGCACTGTTATCGCTTGCTTTAGGCTCAAAAAAACAAGCGATAAAGATGCTCACACATACCACAGAGTATAAAACAAGTAATGAAACGAGACTAAAAATATGGCAGACGAAAAAAGAGATGAATACGGTCTTTCCGTCGCAGATATTCAGAAAATACAGGAATACAGACGCACACACGACTTCACCGGTAATATGTCATTGAATGGCTCGGTCACAGCGACATATCAACAACAGCCAACATCTATTCCCATCTGAATTTCCAAAGTAAAATTGCGTCGGCGGATGTCATGGAAGGAGCACTGAAGCTTCCGGACATTCAAACGCAAAAATGGGAAATTTCCGAGTAAAAAGCA
>JAZRYQ010000031.1:0-5040 GCA_045600805.1 Candidatus Alloscillospira sp.
ACCGCATTGTTTGTGTTATCTTTTCCATAGCGAATAGGTGACCTGCCTTTCGGTTTTGTGTGAGCAACTCTACCTTACTACAGGTCTTTCCTATTCGCTACTCTTTTTTATCTTTTGTAACACATCATTGTAACACCTACATTATTTTTGAGACTATCAACACATTAATGCTTGACAGTGCGCGCTTGCAGCGGTAAAATATAATGAAAATAATATTAGAAATGTTTGGGGTCATTTCATAATTTATTTAAAATTTACCGAATGGCACGATTCAGTGCCGTAAAAATCATCAGAAACGGAGGTGTGTACTCTCATAATGGAAGCATGGCAGATAATTGTTTGCGTAGTTGTTGCGGTGGTAACGCTTGTTATAGGCTTTTTCATCGGTATTATGTACCGCAAAAAAGTGTCTGAAAGAGAAATTCAGAGCGCGGAGGAAGAGGCAACAAGGATTATCAACGATGCTATAAAAGGCGCTGAGAACAAAAAACGTGAGGCGCTGCTTGAAGCGAAGGAAGAAATTCACAAGAGCCGCAAAGAATTTGAAAGAGAAGAAAAGGAACGAAGGACCGAGATCCAGAAGCAGGAACGCAGACTTCAGCAGAAAGAAGAACTGCTTGATAAAAAGACGGATACGGTAGAGAAAAAAGCGGAAACATTAAACAAGAAAATCGCAGATGTTGATGCTGCGAGAGAAGAAGTGGCGATGATAAAAAAGAGCCAGTTTGATATGCTTGAGAAAATTTCCGGGTACACAGTTGAGGAGGCAAAGGCTTACCTCATCAAAAATCTTGAATCCGAGGTCACCCACGAGGCGGCCATGAAGATCAAGGAAATCGAGGCGAAGTTTAAAGACGAGGCTGACGAAAAAGCGAGAGAGTATATTTCGCTTGCGATCCAGCGCTGCGCAGCAGACCATGTCGCGGAGGCGACGGTGTCAGTTGTGCCGCTCCCGAATGACGAGATGAAGGGACGTATTATCGGACGTGAAGGACGGAATATCCGCACGATAGAAACGCTCACAGGCGTTGATTTGATAATCGACGATACGCCCGAGGCAATAACGCTTTCAAGCTTTGATCCCGTGCGCCGTGAGATCGCACGCATAGCTTTGGAAAAACTCATCGTTGACGGAAGGATCCATCCGGCACGTATTGAAGAAATGGTCGAAAAGGCGAAAAAGGAAGTCGCCGCGACGATTAAGGCAGAAGGCGAGAGAGCAACATTTGAAACGGGTGTACGCGGGCTGCATCCCGAGCTTGTCAAGATACTCGGCAGACAGAAATACCGCACGAGTTACGGTCAGAATGTGTTGAATCACTCAATGGAGGTCGCCCATATATCCGGACTTCTGGCATCTGAGCTCGGCGTGGATGTTACGATCGCAAAGCGCGCGGGACTTCTGCACGATATCGGCAAGTCGATCGACCATGAGGTCGAGGGCAGCCACGTTTCGATCGGTGTTGACCTTGCGAAAAAGTACAAGGAAAGCGAAGATGTTATCCACGCAATTCACGCACATCACGGCGATGTTGAACCCCACACCATCATCGCTTGCATCGTTCAGGCGGCTGACACGATTTCCGCCGCACGTCCCGGTGCAAGACGTGAAAATATCGAGAACTATATCAAGCGTCTTGAAAAGCTCGAAGAGCTCACGAATTCCTTTAACGGAGTTGACAGCTGCTATGCAATTCAGGCAGGCCGCGAAATTCGCATCATGGTCAAGCCCGAAGAGGTGGGCGAGGATGAAATGGTCCTCCTTGCACGCGATATAGCAAAGAAGATCGAAAACGAGCTTGAATACCCCGGTCAGATCAAGGTAAATCTCATCCGGGAAACCAAAGCCGTCGAATACGCAAAATAAGAATTATCAAGGTGAAGACGAAAAATCTTCACCTTGAAGTTTTCTGCGATTTTTCTAAAATTAACATGATTTTCCTATTGATTTTGCACTCATGATTTGATATAATATCCGAGCATTACGCACGAGGCCTGACTGCTTGCCGTGTGCTTTACAAAAGTTGGCGAATGGGTTGACGGCTTCGGAGGTAAAAACTATTTAGGAGGAAAAACAATTATGGCAGTAGTATCCATGAAACAGCTTCTTGAGGCCGGCGTACATTTCGGTCATCAGACAAGACGCTGGAACCCGAAAATGGCTCCGTATATTTACATGGAGCGCAACGGTATTTACATCATCGACCTTCAGAAGACGGCCAAAAAGCTCGAAGAGGCTTACAACTTCGTGCGTGACACCGTACGTGACGGCGGAACGGTTCTCTTTGTAGGTACAAAGAAGCAGGCTCAGAACGCTATCCGCGAGGAAGCAGAGCGCGTCGGTATGTTTTATGTAAACGCAAGATGGCTCGGCGGCATGCTCACCAACTTCCGCACCATGCGCACACGTATCGACCGTCTCAACCAGCTCCGCAAAATGCAGGAGGACGGCACATTTGATATGCTTCCGAAGAAGGAAGTTATCAAGCTCACAAACGACATAGCAAAGCTCGAGAAGTATCTCGGCGGCGTTAAGGAAATGAAGAAGCTTCCTTCCGCTCTGTTCATCATTGACCCCCGCAAGGAGCGCAACGCAATCGCAGAAGCAAGAAAGCTCAATATTCCTATCGTAGCTATTGTTGATACAAACTGCGATCCTGACGAGATCGACTATGTCATCCCCGGAAACGATGACGCTATCCGCGCTATCCGCCTCATCTCCAATGCTATGGCAAACGCCGTAACAGAGGGCAGACAGGGCACCGAGGAAACAGAGACAGCAGCTCCCGCCCCGGAAGCAGAAGAAGCGGAAGCACCGGCAGAAGTGGAGGCAGAATAATGGCATTTACAGCGCAGGACGTTAAGACTTTAAGAGAAATGACAGGCGTCGGTATGATGGACTGCAAGAAAGCGCTTGCAGCATCCGACGGCGATTTTGATAAGGCTGTTGAATGGCTTCGTGAAAAGGGCCTTGCAGCTTCCCAGAAAAAGGCAGGCAGAATTGCCGCCGAAGGTATGGCTTATGCCACAGTGACCAACGGTATCGGCGTTGTTGTTGAAGTCAACGCTGAAACTGACTTCGTATCAAAGAACGAAAAGTTCATTGATTTCGTAAAAGGCGTTGCCGATGTAGTTGCGAAAGCTGATCCGGCTGACCTTGACGCACTCATGGCAGCAGATTTCGGCAATGGCAAGACCGTTACAGAGCAGCAGCAGGAAATGGTCCTCGTTATCGGCGAGAATATCAAGGTCCGCAGATTTGCACGTTTTGCTGAGGGAACATCTGTTTCCTATGTTCATGCAGGCGGCAAGATCGGCGTTCTCGTAAACCTCGCTGTTGAAGGCGGCATTGACGCCACAACGATAGGCAAGGACGTTGCCATGCAGATCGCGGCTCTCAATCCGCGCTTCTGGGACAAGAGCCAGGTTTCACAGGACATTCTCGACAACGAGAAGAAGATCATGATGGCGCAGATGCAGAACGACGAGAAGATGAAAGGCAAGCCCGAAGCAGTCATCGAGAAGATCGTTGTCGGCAAGCTCAACAAGTTCTATGAAGAGAACTGCCTGCTCCAGCAGACATTCGTTAAGGATAACACAATGACCGTAGAAAAGTACATTGTATCCTCTGCAAAGGCTCTCGGCGGAAAGGTTACTTTCGTTGATGCTGTTCGCTTTGAAAAGGGCGAGGGCATTGAGAAGAAGCAGGAAAACTTCGCAGAAGAAATTGCTTCCATGGTAAAATAAGATTTGACTAAAAAATACCGGCTGATGAAAAATCAGCCGGTATTTTTTATGCTTCGTTATCATCACGGTCGCAGTCATCGTCGCCGTCGAAGTTTTCACGGACGATAACACGGCGTTTAAGGCGCTCTTCCTCGACCATATCGGACAAAACATCCTTGACTTTTCTGGAACGCTTGATGCTCTTTATGTCAAATTCGGGACTTGTTCTGTCTGCTGAGCAGCAATGAATCGTTCCGACGCCATTGAGCCGTTCTCCGAAGGTACGGTGAAGCGTGATATCGGTTATGCGATAAAGACGGATCTCATCCTCTGTACGGTTGAAAAAGCCTTTGTCGATAATGAGCTTATCTTCCGTCAGATAATAGCGCGTAAATGACCATGGAAGCCCGAGAAATGTGCGCTTCCTGTCTTTCCAGATGTATTCCTGTTCCATTTTCAACACTCCCGTTACTTTAAAAATGTCTTGTAATCTTCGTAGTTTTTCCTGAGAAGGGCAGGGGTGTCAAGTCCGTACGGACATTTTGACTTGCAGTGACCGCAGTTTTTGCAGTCCTCGATTTTCTTCATTTTTGCCTGCATTTCTTCCGTAAGCTGTGCCGCCGTTGGTGCGCGGCGCAGAAGAAGGCTCATTCTCGCACAGTTGTTGATTTCGATTCCGGCAGGACACGGCATACAGTATCCGCAGCCGCGGCAGAAATCACCGGCGAGCTCTGTCTTGTCATGTTCGATTTTGGCAAGCATTTCACGATCGAGCGTCGGCGGATCATCATTGTATGACAAAAACTCGTCAAGCTCGGATTCCCTCTGAACGCCCCAAATGGGAACAACGTTGTCAAACTGTGTCATAAATGCATACGCCGCTTTTGAATCTGTGATAAGACCGCCGGAAAGCGCCTTCATTGCGATAAAGCCCATGTCGGCGGCTTTACAGGAATTGACGACCGCAAGGTCGGCATCCGTTGCAAGGTAGCAGAACGGGAATTGCAGCGTCTCGTAAAGTCCTGATTCGATCGCCTCTTTTGCAACGGCAAGACGGTGATTCGTTATGCCGATATGCAGAATCTTACCCTGACGCTTCGCTTCAAGGGCCGCGTCATACAGACCGTCCTCGCCGCCCGGATGCGGGCAGAAAGCAGGATTGTGGAACTGATAAATGTCGATATGGTCGGTTTTGAGGTTTCTCAGCGACGTTTCAAGGTCTTTCCAAAAGCCTTCTGCCGTCTGCGCGCCTGTTTTTGTACTGATAACGATTTTATCACGCGTGTATTTAAAAGCCGCACCGAGCTTTTCTTC
>JAZRYQ010000032.1:0-5093 GCA_045600805.1 Candidatus Alloscillospira sp.
CGCATTTGCATTTCCGCTTGAATCATTTCGGGCAGCAGTTCGCTCCGTTCCAGTACGTTGGTCAAGTCTTTATTCTCACGGCGGCGTAAAGCGATTTCAGAGTTGATCATACCGAGCTTTTGTTGCAGGGGATACAGATCATCCTTACCGGCTTTGGAGATTTCATAATAGAGCTTTTTGCGTTCCTTGGTCAGTTCCTTGATACGTTTCTCATTCGCCGCCATATAGTCAAGGCATTGCGGAGCCGTGTCGAGATGCTCCCGTGAAAGAATAATTGCCGATCGCGAATACATTTCACATTTCTTAGCGGCATCCCGCATTTCTTCTTTCATTTCGGGTGATAGAGGCGTGTATGGTTGCCCTCGCTGTTCCGGTAGCCAACCGCAGATAACCCTGACAACATAGAGAAGCTTTCCGAGCGTATCGAGCTTGCCGGGATAGACGTCCAAAGAGTTCCTCACGCGCCAATCACCGGGAATATAAATCCCGTTTTGACGGCGATAGTTCTCTTGGCGCAGATCGTAACGCTCCATGCCCTGACAGTCATTCCAACATAAATACTCGTCAAACACATCAAGTGTATAATCTTCGCCGAGCCGTTCAAGACGAGTCCATTGCTTGGCAAAATGACTTTTTATTCGTAGATGCTTTCGCCCCGAATCAAGGTCAATGTCGTAGCCCTGCTCACGCAGAATCTGCTTGAACTCTTTTTGATTCGTCGCCAGTTTGAGTGCCGCACGGATGGCTTGCCGCATGAGATTGTACTTGGTCGGCTCGCCGTTTTTCTCGGCATAGTATATCTGTCTCGGCGGTGCTTTCTGAGAATTTTCAATGACCGACAAGCCGTTCTCCCGACAGATACGGTCGGACGTAGGTGCAAGCACACGCTTCCAATAGTTGTTGCCGGTGTCGAGCTTTTTGCCGTCCCGAAAGGACGTTGCCAGTATCACAAAATGATTGTGAAGATGTTCGCAGTTCATATGACTGGAAATCATGACTTGAAACTTCTTCCCCCATAACTCTTTGGCAAGTTCCACGCCAATGGCGTGGCATTTCTCGGGCGTGACCTCTCCCGGTTTGAAGCTTTGATAGGCGTGATAGGCAATGTTATCCCCACGGGCGTTGAAGTGGCTGTGCGTCATTCTCATGGCTTTGTAGGGATCATCCGCGTAGGGCTCGCAGTTGAGTGTGGTTGTCAGAAAGTGTGTTTCGCCCGGAGCAAACAGTTCGGTTTTCTCATCGTTGGAGGCGTACTTTAGCACATCCTCCAAATCCTCAAGCCGTGTCTTCTCCGGGTTTGCCGCATAACCGATGAGCTTGGCAAGGCTGGTCTTGACCGGCCAAATTTTAGTCGTCGCCATCCGATTGCCCGTCCTCCCGGAGGTAGAAATCCTGCACGGCAGATGTGAATTGCTCCACGGCTTTCGCGAGTCTTTTGGTGTCAAAGCTCTCGAACAAGCCGCCGTTCTTTTCTTTCTGTTCGAGTGCCTCTTCCATAAAATCTTTCAATTCATAGAAAATGTCGGGCGGCAAGGCACGCACCTTTTGCGCAAGACAGGACTTGCGGATAAACTCGCTTTGCTTCAGCTTGCAGGCATCGGACATCCGTTTTAACTGCTCCGCAAATTCTTTGGTGGTGCGAAAAGTGATACTGTAGTCTTTCGACCGATTCGCTTGTTTTTTATTGTTTTTCGTTTTCATTTTGTAGAATCCTTTCATTTTTAACCGTCGCAAGAAGAAGCTGACGGGGGTATTCAGGGGGTGTACCCCTGGCGGCAAAACCGTAGAAAAAGGTGCGGCATTACTGCTGGCATTACAGCCGGCATTACACCTTTTTTCACGTGTTGGCATTACAATGCCTATGCTCGCTATCCGTTCTGATCGCCTTTTCGATGTTCCCGAAAAAGGACGGTTCTCGGACAGACATTTTTGACCGTTTTCGTGAGCGCGACAGCGCGACGGCAGTTTGTGAGGGTACCCTTATGTGTGGCTTTCCGTCGCCGGGGATACCTCTTCGTTTTCCTGTCGCGCCGTCGCGATCGGCTCTTTGATACGCCGTATAATAACTTGTCTCGGTCCGTGCGGATGAATCAGTTTTACTTCATATCCGAGTGCCTTGAACCGTTCGTCGGCGATGAGCAACTGTTTGGACATGGCGGAAGGGGTCAACGTTTCACCGAGTTTATTGTATATTCGGTTTGTCAGTTCCGTGGCGGTGCCTTGAAATCTTTCAATGTTGCTTACCTCCAGGTAGCGGATCACCAAGTCGGAAGTTGGATCTTTCAATTTGATCATCTCCGGATTTTCCGATGCTAAAAGCCAACAGTGCTTATCATTTCTGAAAACCAGTTGAATCGTTCTCGCCATGATATCACGTCCGGAAATGTGTAACACGGCACCGTCATGCACGCGCTCCCATTTTTGCATCACGTAAGTACTGTCGGCAGCACCGGTCAGTCCCGTCGAACCGTTGAGCATATTCATGGGATCGGAATCATGTTGTTTGCGCAGATGATGCACAAGTAATATAGCGATTCCGTAGGAGTCTGCCATGGATTTCAGTTTTCCGACTTCCTGATAGTCCTGCGAATACATCCCTTTATTCACGAAGCTTGGCGCACGGATCTTCTGAAAGGTGTCGATGATGATCAGCTTTGTATCCGGGTGCTCCTTCATAAAGCTGTCAATCTGACTTTCCAGACCGTCACCGAGGGTTTTACTTTCGGTAGTGATATAGAGATGGCTTGGTATATCCTCCCCGACAATGTCAATCAGTCGGCTTTGCAGACGTTGAAGATTGTCTTCCAAGGCAAGATATAGCACCGTCCCTTGCGCGGTTTCCATGTTCCAAACCGGCTCGCCTTTGGCTATTTGGATTGCCATCCAAAGGATCAGCCATGACTTACCGATCTTTGGCGGTCCGCCGAGAATATGCAGTCCTGTGGACATAAAGTCCGCAATAATGAACGGTGTAGCCTTAAGCGGTGTGCAGGTAAGCTCGTCTGCCGCCATTGCTTTGAAAGAATAAATACCGCTCAATTCCAACTGTTGCTGAAGCAATGCCTTGCGTAATTCTTCCGGGGCGTTCCAAAGTTCTTCTTGCATCTTACAGTCCCTCCTTTCTGCCGATGAAGTTGTTCCAAAGATAATCAATGACAAATACCTTCGGAATCAGATATTTGCCGTCAATCTTTGTCGCGTGCAACACGCCGGATGCCAACAAATCATACGCCTCGTGACGGCTGATTTTCAACATTTCCTGCAATTGTTTCGCACTCACAACATCGGGGTAGTCCTTAAACATTTCGCTTTTGAGAGTTTGCATTCTAAATGCCTCCATAGTAAATTCATAAGCGACTTTTGTCGTTATGTAACGGCATTCGGAGAAACTGTAAGCTATTCGGTTGTCAATGAACAGGTGCGATGAGCCGCACCACCTCCTTTATGATTTTAGTGGTACATCCCGCCACTTAAATATTCAATGATAGCTTCTTTTTGCTTTCTATACTCTTCTTTGAGCGCCTCAATGGTTCCCGGGATTTCTTCCGGAGCAGATACGGCAGCCATAATGATTGAATCCATTCCAAGCACATCGCCCATTTCTTCAAGCAACTTTCTCAGTTCTTCATCGGATCCTGCCAAGCAGTTCAAGGATGCAACGTACAACTTGGCAGTGTATATCGCACTGACAGGAGACGACAGTTCTTCGATTTCTTTGTCACGAGTCACAACGAGTTTTGCACCGGCATCAAATACTTCCGATGACGGCTCACGAAAAGCTGTCAGTGGAGTGCCTTGTTCCTTGTTAAAATCAAGCTCTTCCTTTCGGGCAAGATACCACGTTTGAAGCAAAGAAAAATACTGATCTTCGGTAATATCCTTTCTTCCGAGATTCATTTCGCAAATATAAGCAATGGCATCAAAGCGGTCGTTCAGGTCCACATTAGCACACGAGATCCTGCCTTCAAAGTTCGCGAAAATATATCGGAACAAATCCCAACTGTCCAATAGAAACCCATTCCAAACGAAAAATACATAGTACCCTTGCTCCCGAACGATAGACAGAATCCCATCCATTTCCTCTTGACTGTATGGCGGAATATAACTTTGAAACTCGTCATCCAGTTTCAGATCTTTCATGTCTTTTAAGCAGTACGGTGTTGTAATCATAAAATCTCCTTCTCAAAAATAAAAAGGTGAGCATCAGAATAAGACAGAGCGACGCTCTGCGGTAAATCTGATACTCACCCGTGGTTCCCATATTCACAGATGGGAGGATGGCTCACTTTAAGTTTTTATATTACATTTTGCCTGATAATCGGTACCGCCACAAATCCTTGCGCGACTTTCGGCTTTTCGATCACGGCAAGCATGGCTTTGCATTTAGCGCAAAGTACCGTCATGCCGTGATAGTCCGGCTCAGCCGTGCGGACGGTGACGTTCAGCTTGTCTTTCGGATTGTCCGAATAAAGAATCGTCCGGCGACAGTTCGGGCAATGCGCGATTGGATATTTATTTCTCAATTTCTTACCTCATTTTACGTCCTTGATGATTTTCAGTGCGATGCCTTGAATCTGAATCTTTGACGGATGCAGCTCACGCCGTGCTTTGGGATAGGACTTATTCTCCGCTAACAGCCAGGGACGGCCATTTTCAGCTTGCATAAACCGTTTGAGCGTAGTGCCGTCTTCCGTCAATGCCACGACGACCTGCCCGGATGCGGCTTCCTGCGTGCGCTTGATCAGCACGAGATCGCCCTCGTCAATGCCGATGTCGATCATGGAATCGCCCGTCGTGCGGAGCAGATAGCAATCGCCGTTCACCCATTCCTCCGGCAAAGCAACGTAGCCCTGTATCTCCTGCCGATAATCTTCCGGCCCTCCACAGGGGATGATACCGAACACGGCGACACTCCGGAACGCCACTTTGAGTGCCGTCTGTCCCTTGACCGCCAGCGATTCACGCCCTGTATATTCGACAACGCCACGATCACGGAGCGTCGTGAGATAGCGATACCCGACCGAGTTGTTCATGCCCATATATTCGATAATGTCCTTGAACTTCGGCGACTCGCCGTTGTTCTCCTCAATGTA
>JAZRYQ010000033.1:0-3400 GCA_045600805.1 Candidatus Alloscillospira sp.
CAGAACGACATGGCTACGATCCGACTTAGAGAGAGGGGGAAATTTTTCTGTAAGCAGAGAAAACATCGGGAAAAATAAGAGGGGAGAAAAATGGAGGGGCAGTCAAGGAGCGTGACTGTAAAAAACCGATGTATCTTCTGCCTGAGGATATAGTACAATATTCTATGCGATATTGTGTGAATAGACTTTAAATAATTTATTAACTATTATTTTAAGCGATGGTCATTGTAAAAGTAAATTTTGTGACGCCTTCGGAGCTTGTGACGAAAATATCCTCACGATGATTGTCAAGAATCGTTTTAACGATATAAAGTCCGAGACCGACGCCTTCTTTGTCAATGCTGCGCGATTTGTCGGTTTTATGGAATCTGTCAAAAATGTACGGGAGCTCTTCCTCGGGAATCGTTTCTCCGTGATTTTCGACCGAGACATACGCTCTGCCGGACCGCCTGTACAGAGAAAGCTTTATGACAGAGGAAGGCAAAGCAAATTTCACCGCATTGTCAAGCAGATTGTATATCACCTGTGTGATCGCGTCCTTATCACCGAAAACGACGATCGGCTCCTCCGGAAGCTCTGCGTCAACATCAAGCTCATGGTCTGTGATTTTCCCTTCAAGACTCAGAAGCGTCTGACACAGCACTTCAAGAAGGTCGAATTTCGAGGAGTGCAGGGCTGCCTGGTCTTTTGCCGTTAACTGTGACATATCGAGCATACTGCGCACAAGACGCGAAAGCCTGTGCGATTCGGAAGAAATGACGGCGAGATAATCGTTCATTTTCTCCTGCGGTATCGTCCCGTCAAGTATGCCGTCGGCAAAGCCGGAAATCGTGGTTATCGGTGTTTTGAGCTCATGCGAGATATTCGCAATGAACTCACGGCGCTTTGTCTCCGAGCGCTCGAGAGAATCCGCCATCAGATTAAAGGATTCGGAAAGCTGACCGATCTCATCGTCGGATTCTGAAACAACGCGAGAGGCAAATTCTCCGCGCGCAAACTCATTTACGGTTTTTGTCATATCTTTTATCGGGCGCACCATCCGTTTTGTCGTGATAAACGAAACGACGAACGCAAGCAGCATAACGGCTAACGCCACAAGGAACATCATGGATGAAAATCTGCGCCATAATTGTGACATCTGCGCCGGAACAGAAGAAACGAGAACATACGCTATCGCCTTTCCGTCGATCGGTGAAGAGACAGGCTCGGAGATCACATAATGCATCTCATCGTACACGCCCGAAAGGTCGCTTATGCCGGTAAATGTGCGGCCTGCCGCGGCATAGTCGGGAACCGTCATACCGATATGCTCACAGGAAAGCCCGTCCGAACAGCAGATAATATACCCGTCAGTGTCCGCAATCAGAATATCATAATTCGAAAAGCCGGACAGAATGGAAATGCTCATTCTCATGTCAAGACTGTAAATCGAGTATTTGCTCGACATGGCAGCAACCGTGAGCGCTGTTTCGTCGGCTGTTTCAAGCATTGATTCGCGCTGGCTGCTGTTTATGTATGTGTAGCTCCAGAACGCGAAGGAAAAACCGAAGATTATGAAGCTCAGCAGAAGCAGTGCGGCTGTTGCAAGAAAGTTTTTAACAAAAAGTGAACTTTTCATTTTGTATTCAGCTCAAATTTGTAGCCGACGCCCCAGACTGTTTTCAGGCTCCATTTATCGCTGACATTTTCAAGCTTTTCACGCAGACGTTTGATGTGAACGTCAACGGTTCGTGAATCACCGAAATAGTCAAAGCCCCAGACCACATCAAGAAGCTGATTTCTCGTGAACACGCGGTTGGGCGACGAGGCAAGGTGGAACAGAAGCTCCATTTCCTTCGGCGGTGCGTCCACGCGCGTGCCGTTGATCGTAAGCTCAAAGGACTGCATATCAATAATGAGCTTATCAAATTCAAGACGGCGGC
The DNA here is from genome assembly GCA_045600805.1 of Candidatus Alloscillospira sp. Lineage (GTDB taxonomy): Bacteria > Bacillota > Clostridia > Oscillospirales > Oscillospiraceae > Alloscillospira. The sequence goes on from JAZRYQ010000033.1 coordinate 1,923, forward strand.
TGTCGTCATCATCCGAGCCTTCATATCTTCTCAGCACGGCATGAACACGCGCCAGAAGCTCTTTTACGTCAAACGGCTTTGTGATATAGTCGTCTGCTCCGAGCTCAAGACCGTTCACCTTGTCAAAGGTCTCGCCCTTTGCCGTAAGCATGATGACGGGCGTTTTTGAATTGGCACGTATTTCACGCAGAACGCCCCAGCCGTCCATAACAGGAAGCATTATATCGAGAATTACAAGACCGGGAGAAACACGCTCAAATTCAGAAACACCTTTTCCGCCGTCGGCTGCGTGATAAACTTCAAAGCCGTCCTTTTCAAGATAAAGACGCAGAAGCTCGGCAATATTCGCGTCATCCTCAATGATCAATACCTTTTTTGCCATGTATATCCCTCCGTATCAATAAATAAACGAAAATTTGATATTATTATATACCATTGCAGACAATAACGGTGAACTTTTTTTAAATTTTGCTTATTTATTGACAAAAATACCCCAAGGGGGTATATTGAACGTGTGAGGTGGTTTGTATGACGCACGAGGTTTATATGATAGAAGGCATGTCGTGTGCGGCATGCTCATCGGCTGTTGAGCGTGTGACACGAAAGCTGCCGGGCGTTGTGAGAAGCGACGTAAATCTCACGACGACGAAAATGGATATCGAATATGACGAAACACAGCTTGACGGAAAAGCGATCATCGCAAAAATCGAAAAAGCGGGTTTCGGGGCAAGACTTTTCGTCGAGGGAACGGCGAAAAAGAAAGAAAAGACAGACGAGCCGGACGCCGACGAGCTTGATTTAAAGCGCAGACTGCACAACCTCATAGGCGCGGCGATCTTCTGCGTGCTTGTTATGTATGTTTCCATGGGGCACATGATCCATCTGCCGCTGCCGGATTTCTGCGCGCGCGATACGCACCCGATCAACTACGCGCTGACGCAGATGCTGCTTGCGATACCGGCGCTTTATTTCGGACGGGATTTCTTTATCCGCGGTTATAAGGCGCTGTTTCATCTCAATCCGAATATGGATTCTCTTGTTGCAATCGGAAGCAGCGTGAGCTTTATCCACAGCGTGATAATGACATATCTTTTATCGTATTCAAACGAATTTGTAAGCCAGCTTTATTTTGAAAGCTCAGCCATGGTGCTGACGCTTATCATGCTCGGAAAATATTTTGAAGCGAGAAGCAAGAAAAAAACAAAGGGCGCGATCAAGCTGTTAATGGAGCTTGCGCCGGAAACGGCGCTGAAGGTCGAGGGCGACACCGTCCGGGAAGTGTCATCGGATGAGCTTCTGCCGGGGGACATCGTGCTTGTTAAGCCGGGCGCGAAAGTACCGGCTGACGCGAAAATTACAAGCGGCAGTATTTCCGTTGACGAATCCATGCTCACAGGCGAAAGTCTGCCGATCGACAAAAGCATCGGGGACATTGTTACAGGCGGCAGTATAAACACCTCCGGCGCGTGTTATGCGGA
>JAZRYQ010000034.1:0-12078 GCA_045600805.1 Candidatus Alloscillospira sp.
GGCGTGAGGATCCTCATAGGCGTTTTTGATATTTACACGACGATCAGAATAACCGGAATAGCCGTTGCCGCCGTCGTTGCCGTCACGGGTATATGGATGGTAGCCCCGGGAAAAGACACGATTTTGCCGCCTGCCGCAAAAAAAGTCGATGCCGAAACAGAGGCAGACGAGGACATTCCGACCGGAAAAATGGTGAAGCGCGGGACATTCTGGCTGTATTTTTTCTGGAATATATGCATTTCGGCATCCGGTCTTGCAATAATAAACAGTGTGGCTGACATTGCGGACTTTTTCGGTGTCATAACGGTCGCGGCGTTGTGCGTTTCCCTGTTTAACAGCGCGGGAAGACTTGTTTTCGGTGAGCTTATCGACAAAATCGGCAGAAAACGTTCCATTATGCTGAATAACGGTATTTTAGCGCTTGCCGGCGTTGTTTTGCTTATCGGCGCACTCGGAAAACAGGCTGTAATTGTGTTTATCGGAATTATGTTAACAGGCGTCGCGTTCGGAGCCAATCTCACGCTTCGTCTGGCCGGAATCAAAAATCTTTTCGGAAATACATATTCCGCGGAGAATTTCGGCCTGTGCAACCTGTGCGTTATACCGGCGTCCATCATCGGTCCGTTTATTTCGGGGCTTTTGCAGGATGCAGAGAACGGAGGCTATACCGGAACATTTGCAATGGTCATCCTGTTTGCCGCTGCCGCGTTTGTGCTGAATGCGATACTGAATAAATTGTCCGCGAGGAAAGCACCGACAGAATATTAAAAATTTTTTAAGTCAGTAGATTATTTGAGATAAATGTTGTATAATTATATAGCTTAATAAGCAGCATATATTTCAGGAGATAGATTATGGCATATAGAGGAAAGCATCTTCCGCAGCAGACGAGAGACCGCAGTACCCGTCCGGCAAGGGAAACGATGTACAGAGAAAGAAATAACAGGCACAATAACAGAACAGGCAAATTTCTGCTTATACTTGTTATAATAATGCTCATTTTTGTAATACTGTTCTGCGCCGGCGCGATAGCGGTGAACACCTATCTCGGAAAAATTCCGAGAATAGATAATGATAATATAGAGATCGTGCCGCCATCAGAGGCAACGGATGAAGTTGACAAGCCCGATGAAGAGTCGGAAAACCCTGCGGAAAAACCACCGGAGGTGCAGCAGGAGGAAGTACAGTGGTGGGAAGGCGACAAAATCAACGATGACAATCTTGTAAACATCCTGCTTGTCGGGCAGGATTCAAGATCAAATACAAGAGAGCGTTCAGATGCGATGATCCTTTGCAGTATCAACACGAAAACGTATGAGGTCGCCTTGATTTCGTTCCTGCGAGACCTTTATGTGCAGATGCCGGAGGGATATATGGATAACAGAATGAACGCGGCCTATGCGTTCGGCGGTTTCCCGTACCTCTATGAAGTCCTCGACAAAAACTTCGGTATAAGCGTTGACGGAGGCATGGAGGTCAATTTTGACGGCTTCAAAAACGTGATCGACGCGCTCGGCGGCGTCGATATTGAGCTGACATCCGCAGAGGCCAATCATCTCGGCGGCGGATTATACGAGGGCGTCAACCACCTGAGCGGTGAGCAGGCGCTTGCGTATTCGCGGATAAGAAAGCTTGATTCCGATTTCGGCAGAACGCAGAGACAGAGAAATGTCCTGAATTCGATTTTCGCGTCTTTCAAAAATGCAGACGCAAAAACGCTGCTTGCGCTTGTCGAAGAGATCATCCCGATGGTAACGACGGATATGACCAATAAGCAGATCATTTCTCTTGCAATGGATATCGTTCCGCATATGTCATCGCTTGAAATCAACTCTTATCGCATACCGGTGGATAATGGTTACTACGGCGCAATGATACGCGAAATGTCAGTGCTTGTACCTGACCTGAAAATGAACAGGGAATATCTGACGGAATATCTGCCGCTCGACTGAAATTGCAGCATAAAAACTCCTCAGTGCTTTTCGGCACTGAGGAGTTCATATTATTGACAAAGTCTCACAGAGTTACTCCGCGAAGCGGAGAATAAAACCAAATCTGTTTTTGTGGCAGCTTTGCCGCCGCAAAAACACCATGAGGCAAGCGATGCTTGTCCTCGCGCCGACCAAAGAGGGCGAAGCCCGATGCGATGGAGCGCGAGTTTTTCAGTTTCGCAGACTGTGAAGCGGCGCAGGAATCCGTCCGCCGCGCGCTATGAATTCTGACGGATCGGCGGAATTTACCGGCATAACGGGAGCTGTTCCGAGCAGTCCTCCGAAATCGACCGTGTCTCCGACGACCTTGCCAGGTGCGGGGATAATTCTCACCGCGGTCGTTTTATTGTTTACGACGCCGATCGCGCTCTCATCCGCAATGATGGCGGATATCGTTTCCGCACTTGTATCGCCGGGAACGGCTATCATATCAAGTCCGACGGAGCATACGCACGTCATGGCTTCCAGTTTTTCGATGGTGAGAGCGCTTTTTCTGACGGCGTTTATCATGCCCGCGTCTTCTGAAACGGGTATAAACGCACCGGAAAGACCGCCGACATGACTGGATGCCATGACGCCGCCTTTTTTGACGGCATCGTTGAGAAGTGCAAGCGCGGCAGTCGTGCCGTGCGAGCCAACAGAGGACAGGCCCATTTCTTCGAGAATTCCGGCTACGCTGTCTCCGACAGCCGGCGTCGGCGCAAGCGAAAGGTCAACGATCCCGAACGGGACATGAAGTCTGCTGCTTGCCTCCTGCGCAACGAGTTGGCCCATTCTCGTGATGCGGAATGCCGTTTTTTTGATCGTTTCCGCAACAACGTCAAAGCTTTCGCCCTTTACCGATTTGAGCGCGTGGTGTACAACGCCCGGACCGGATACACCGACGTTTATCACGCAGTCCGCTTCGCCTACACCGTGGAAAGCTCCCGCCATAAAGGGATTGTCCTCGACAGCGTTTGCAAAAACAACAAGCTTTGCACATGCCATGCCGCCGTTTGCGGCTGTTTTTTCCGCGGCAGCTTTTATGGTCCTGCCCATGAGCGCAACGGCATCCATATTGATACCGGCTCTTGTCGTTGCGACGTTCACGCTTGAGCATACTCTTTCCGTTTCGGCAAGTGCCTGCGGGATAGAAGCAATAAGCTTCCTGTCTCCGGGTGTAAAGCCCTTGTGAACGAGTGCGGAAAACCCGCCGATAAAGTTCACGCCGACCGTATCGGCCGCTTTGTCAAGTGTTTTGGCAAAAGGAACAAAATCATCCGCCTTGCAGCTTTCGGCTACCAACGCTATCGGCGTTACGGAAATTCGCTTGTTTACGATCGGGATACCGAATTCATCTTCGATGTCTTGTCCCGTTTTTACGAGATTTTCCGCATAACGGCATATTTTGTCGTAGATATTATCACAGCAGATATTGATATCCGGATGTACACAATCACGCAGGGAGATACCCATCGTGATCGTTCTTATATCAAGGTGCTGCTGCGAGATCATTTCAATAGTCTGAAGTATTTCCTCTGAATTCAGCATGGCTTGCTCCTTAAATTCTGTGCATGGATCTGAAAATGTCTTCATGCTGAATACGGATCTCAAGATCCATCTGTCTGCCGATCTCGCTGAGCTTTTCGGCAAGCGATGTAAATGATATCGTACATCCCGATGTGTCGACCAGCATCGTCATTGTGAAAAATTCCTGCAATATAGTCTGATTAATATCGAGAATATTGACATTGCAGTTTGAAAGAAGTGTGCAGACGTTGGCGATGATGCCGACCTTGTCATGACCTATGACTGATACAATTGCGCGCATTTGTGTCTCCTTTTTTTATATATTGAAATTTAATTCGTCCAGTGTAAGTTCAAATGCGCCGATGAAGTTTTCAAGAAAATAATCCACCTCGGGCATATTGAGAGATTTCAGCTTTTCAAGCGTCTGTGCTGCGGCAAGACGGAATTCCGACGAGCCGGATTTGAGCTCTTCAAGGCACTTGATATACGCCGAGAGCTTGTCCGCCGCTTTTACGATGGCACGGATATCATCATCGTCGTTTAAGAGAAGCTCACGGTAAGCGGGAATGAGCTCGTCGGGAAGCGTTTTCAAAAGCTTTTCGGCGGCAAGCTCCTCGACCTGTTTATACGCCGTCATGATATCGGGATTGAAATATTTTATCGGCGTGGGCATATCTCCCGTAAAAATTTCCGAGGAATCGTGAAACAGCGCGACGGACGCCGCTCTGTCCGCGTTGCAGGGAATACCGAACACATTTTGCCGGATAACGGCAAGGCAGTGCGCGATAACGGAAACCATATGCGAATGCTCCTGAATGTTTTCCGGAAAACTGTTGCGCATAAGCGCCCAGCGATTTATGTTGCGCATACGCGATATAAGCGCGTAAAAGCTGTAATCCATATTGACCTCCGAATTCTATTTTTCTTCCTTTGCAAGAGAGCCGGCGACGGCTTTCTTTTTCCAACTGCCGCGCGCGTATCTGAATACCGCAAGCAGTACGGCAACCACCCAACCAATCGGCATGGTCACCCATGCGGCTTCATAGTCAAGAATGTGGAGCGCAACACCGATGTAACCGAGTATGACGCGGACGGCGAGCGTTGTGAACGAGATAAGCGACTGCACAACGACATCGCCCGAGCCCTGAAGCAGACCGCAGATACCCATGTAAAGCGAGAAGCACCAGAAAAACAGTGTTACGAACCGCACCTGCTCTATGCCGCGCGCCAGAGACTCACCCGAAAGCGAGAACAGGGAGATGACGGGAGTTGCAAACACATACAGAAGCACGCTTATGGTCACTGCGATCGTAAGATTTGCGAGAATCGTAAAGCGGAGACCTTTTTTGATCCTGTCAAGCTGACCTGCGCCCATGTTCTGACCGGTGAAGTTTGACATTGCGGTAGACATACCCATGATCGGGACAAACATGAAGTTGTCAATTCTGTTGCCGGCCGTGTATGCGGCAATGCTGTATTGCCCGAAGCCGTTTACAAGGCGCTGCATCGCCATGTGACCGAAGGATACCACACTTTGCTGGATCGCTGCTGGAACGCCGAGACGGAGAATAACGCCGCAGGAGGCTTTGTCAAAATGCTTGCCGTTGTTTGCTTTTATGCGCCGACGAAGATAAAGGAAGGATACGATGGCGCATATCGCCTGCGCTATGCTGGTCGCGACCGCCGCGCCGATCACCGCCCAGTTGAATACCGCGACGAACAGCAGGTCGAGAAATACATTCAGAACTGTCGAGGTCAGCAGGAAGTACAGCGTTGCTTTGCTGTCTCCGAGACCTCGGAGAATCGCGGCGATCGCATTATAGATAAACGTGAACAGCATGGCGGAGCAATAAATCTGAAAATAGATGCTTGCATCCCCAAGCAGATTATCGGGGACATTTAAAACCGTGCCGAGCAGAAATCGGGAAAATAAAATGCCGAGGATCGAAACGATAATGCCAACAGAACCGGAGAGAATAAGCGATGTATCGACGACGAGAGGGATATCATCTTTACGGCCTGCCCCGAAATACTGGCTCGTCATGATGCTTGCGCCGACACCGAGCCCCATGGCGATGGATGTGCACAGGAAGGTTATCGACTGTGTCGTGCCGACGGCGGAAAGCGCTGCTTCACCGACAAATTTGCCGACTATGATGCCGTCTACGGCTGAGTAGAGCTGCTGGAGAAGATTCCCGAGCATGACCGGAATCGCAAATACAAGAATAAGCTTCCATTCTGTGCCGTGCGTCATGTCATTTGCTTTTGCGTTCATTGCCGTGCCCCCTTTAAAACTCTGCTTCGGGCGTTTCGACAGGAGGAGTCCAACCGGAAGCTAAATTGTAAAAATGAGCGGAGGAAACACCGACGTATGGCTCAATGAAGATCCGCAAGACAGACACAGGGATAAACATAGAAAGAAGAGCGTCCAGGATAAACCAGCCGATAAATGAAAAGCGAAGACAGAAATAATTAAATTTTTTGCCGCGCATGATCCTTTTGGATTCGGTGATGCACTGAAGCGCTGAGTATTCTGGATGGTCAAACATGACTTTGAAGCTTTGAGAGTATCTGAAAACCGCGATGATGCCGGGGAAGATAAGCAGACAGCTCCATAGAGTGATGAATATAAACTGTAAAATAATAATCAGCAGCACTTTTCCGAAATGCTCAAAGGCGCAGAAAATATCGGAATATTTTGATGCAGCGTGTCTGCTGACGTTGAGGCAGTAGCCTTCATATCCGACAGCCAGAATATATGCCATGATTGACAATACAACGGCGATGATCTTTGCGCTTGTTTTGACACGGGGCATGAGTCCGTCAATCTGACGCATCAGCTTTTCACTCGGCTTATAGTCCGGGTCAGACGCGGCTCGGTTGATTTCGTCTAAAAATGATGCATCCCTTGAAAGAGCAATTATGTTTTTTCCCATCTGCGTATAACCCAAAAGACTTGATGTCAGAAGAGATATTACGAGTGTAAGGATCAGTAACAGAATTGCCACAACATATACGCTCGGCTTTGTTAAACGCATATCTTCTCTTGCAACGTATTTGATTTTAGAATTCATCGTCAGCACTCCTTAATCCTTTTTTGACTATTATAGCAGAAAAAATGTAAATATCAATATTATAAAAATCATACTGCATTTTTAGCAATAATTACAACGGTAAAATAAGAAATAATAATTGACACAGACAGCAATATAATGATATATTAAGTGTTACTGAAATACATATGGTACAATATCTTGTGTATGTTATATTTATGTGGAGGTATACACAATGGCTATTACGAGTATCAGAAAGCGCGACGGGCGCACGGTGCCGTTCGATGAATCTAAAATAGCGGCAGCGATAGTGAAGGCATTTGATGCAACATATAAGCCCCATAACGAGGACACCGCCGCGGCACTGGCAAAAGAGGTCGTTTCAATACTTGAACTCAACGGAGAGACGATTCCGGAAGTTGAGCATATCCAAGACCTTGTTGAAAAAGTTCTGATGGATAACGGATATATCACGACCGCAAAGGCATATATCCTGTACAGGAATAACCGCTCCCGTGTCAGAGAAATGAACACGCGCCTCATGCACACCTATGAGGAAATCACATTCGCCGACGCAAAAGACAGCGATGTAAAGCGTGAGAACGCCAATATCGACGGCGATACGGCTATGGGCGTCATGCTCAAATACGGCAGCGAGGGCGCAAAGCAGTTTTATAATATGTTCGTTCTGAATCCCGAACATTCGAAGGCTCATCAGGATGGCGACATCCATATCCATGACCTTGACTTCCTCACCCTTACGACGACCTGCACACAGATCGACATTATCGAGCTTTTCCGCAACGGCTTTTCGACAGGCCACGGAACGCTTCGTGAGCCGAACGATATCGCGTCTTATTCCGCTCTTGCGTGCATTGCCATCCAGTCAAACCAGAACGACCAGCACGGCGGTCAGAGCATCGTAAACTTTGATTACGGCATGGCAGAAGGCGTTAAAAAGACGTTTATCCGTCTTTACAGGCAGAATCTTGCAAAAGCGCTTATGCTTCTGAATGATATTCAGGATCCCGAGGAAGAAATCAGGACCGTGATCGAGAGCATCCGAGAAGAAACGGGACTTTTCCCGCGTCTTGAAGGCTACGAGGAGTATCTTGCCAAAGAGCTGCCGGTTTTAACAGGTAAATTCGGCGACGAAGAGGCCATGAAAAAGGCGCAGCAGCTTGCGATTCATTATGCAACCAAGGAAACAGACCGTGCTACCTATCAGGCAATGGAGGCATTTATCCACAACCTCAACACGATGCACTCCCGTGCCGGTGCGCAGACGCCGTTCTCCTCCATCAACTACGGTATGGACACCTCCCCTGAGGGCAGAATGGTCATGAAGAACGTCATGCTCGCGACCGAAGCGGGACTCGGACACGGCGAAACGCCGATATTCCCGATTCAGATCTTCCGCGTAAAAGACGGTATAAACCTCAACGAAGGCGAGCCGAACTATGATCTGTTCAAGCTTGCCTGCCGCTGCTCGGCAAAGCGCCTGTTCCCGAACTTCTCGTTTGTAGACGCACCGTTCAATAAGCAGTATTACAAGGAAGGCCATCCGGAAACCGAAATCGCTTATATGGGCTGCCGCACGAGAGTTATCGGAAACGTCTATGACCCGACGCGCGAAATTTGCAACCGCCGCGGCAATCTTTCGTTTACCTCCATTAACCTGCCGCGCCTTGCCATAAAAGCAAAGGGCGATATAGAGAGATTTTTTGAAGATCTCGACAGAATGCTTGATCTCTGCGTCAATCAGCTTCTTGAGCGCTTCGAGATACAATGCCGCAAGCATGTGTATAACTACCCGTTCCTAATGGGACAGGGCGTATGGCTCGATAGTGAAAAGCTTGACTGGAACGACGAGGTGCGCGAAGTGTTAAAGCACGGTACGCTTTCCGTCGGCTTTATCGGTCTTGCCGAGACACTTAAATGCCTCATCGGAGAGCATCACGGTGAAAGCGAAAGAGCGCAGAATCTCGGCCTTGAGATCATCGGTCATATGAGAGCGAGAATGGACGAGGAAAGCGCAAAACGCGGACTCAATTTCTCCCTTCTTGCAACCCCTGCTGAGGGACTTTCCGGCAGATTTGTCAAGATCGACAAGAAAAAATTCGGTATCATCCCCGGCGTGACGGACAGAGAGTATTATACAAACAGCTTCCATGTTCCCGTGTATTATCCCATCAGCGCGTTTGATAAGATAAGACTTGAGGCACCGTATCATAATCTCACGAATGCGGGCCATATCAGCTATATCGAAATGGACGGAGACCCGCTTCAGAATCTTGACGCATTTGAAAAAATCATCCGCTACATGCAGAAATGCGGCATCGGCTACGGCTCGGTAAACCATCCTGTTGACCGTGACCCGATTTGCGGCTATACGGGAATCATCAAGGATGAATGCCCGCACTGCGGAAGACATGAGCAGGATGAAAACGTCGGCTTTGAACGCATCCGCCGCATAACCGGTTATCTCGTCGGTACGCTTGACAGATTCAACAACGGTAAACGCGCGGAAGAGCACGACAGAGTAAAGCACACAATAGACTGATAATCCTAATAAATCAACTGCAAAGTCTTTTGGACTTTGCAGTTGATTTTTTTAATTTCATGATTTATTTTCCGAGACTGTCTGTTATTTCAACGGTTTTCATGTCATTGTAGCATTCGAAAATCGCTTCGACATTGGAAGGTTTCGTCTTTTGTGTAAACAGGCTTATGATGGGAACGATTATCAGACCGCCTATCATGGCAAATACGCCGGAGTATAATGAATTTGTAAATACAAAGGAAAGCACGGGAATCTGCGATATGGAAAATACGCCGAGCGATACGAAAAGCTGCACGATCTCAAGTCCTACCCCGAAGATAAACGACGCGATAACGGCAGTGCGCGTTGTGTTTTTGCTGTATAACCCATACAAAAACGGCGCAAGAAATGCTCCGGCAAGAGCGCCCCAGGAAACGCCCATCATCTGTGCGATGAAAAGACTTTTGTTTGACGCCTGCTTGATCGCGATTACAGCGGATATGGCAATGAAGATGACGATAAACACTCTCATGATCAGCATTTTTTTCTTTTCCGTCATTTCTTTTTTGGAAAGCGGCGCGATAAAATCAAGCGTGATCGTTGAGCCACTGGTGAGAACAAGCGAGGACAGCGTTGACATGGAAGCGGAGAGAACGAGCACGATAACGATGCCGATGATTATGGGCGAGAGCGTTGAAAGCATTGTCGGTATGACCGCGTCAAAACCATCGGATGCAACATCCACGTTGTACAGACGACCGAAGCCGCCGAGAAAATAGCAGCCGCCTGCGACGATGATCGCAAACAAAGTGGAGATGATTGTGCCTTTTTTGATGGAGTCTTCATTTTTTATGGCGTAAAATTTGCCGACCATCTGGGGAAGTCCCCATGTGCCGAGAGAGGTAAGCAGAACGACAAATAAGAGAAATACGGGATTCGGGCCGAAAAATGATGCATATTCCCAACCGCCGTTTGCACCTGTTGCCAAAGACGCCGTCGCCGCCATGAGACCTCCGTTGTCCCCGAGAACGGCTGCAATTACGGCAACAATGCCGATCAGCATGATAAGTCCCTGAATAAAGTCATTGATCGCCGTCGCCATATAGCCGCCGATGAGGACATAAACGCCGGTCAAAACCGCCATGACAATGACGCAGACAGCATAGTCGACCCCGTTGAACGCCATGGAGAAAAGCCTTGAAAGACCGTTGTACAGCGAAGCCGTATACGGTATCAGAAACAGGAAGGTTATGATAGAAGCCGAAATTTTAAGGCCCTTTGAGCCGAAGCGCGCACCGAAGAAATCCGGCATCGTGTTGCAGGAAAGATGCTGCGTCATGATACGTGTGCGTCTGCCGAGGATCCCCCATGCAAGCAGCGAGCCGACAAAAGCGTTTCCGAGCCCGATCCATGTCGAGGCAAGACCGAAATTCCACCCGAACTGACCTGCATAGCCGACAAATATAACAGCGGAAAAATACGAGGTACCGAATGCAAACGCACTCAGCCACGGTCCTACGGAGCGCGAGCCGAGGACAAAGCCTGTTACATCTGTCGCATGTTTTCTTGATTTTATGCCTATTCCTATCATTAAGCCGAAGAAACAGACAATAAGACATAAGGTTATTATCATTGTTGTTGTCATACGTCTTCACCTCTGAGAATATTGATAATGCGCGGCAATTGTGCGCTTCACTGATTTAACCTATTAAATAATGTCACTCAGTATATATCAGTTTACCCTTTTTGTCAAGCGGGGACTGTATAATATTATGCCCATATAGAACGAAACCCACCGGTGCAGCCAAGATTGCGCACCGATGGGTTAATGCTGAAAGCCGGTTTTTATGACAGCATAAGCTCTGTGCGGTGGATAAGGTCTTCCTGACACTCCGGATGAAGCTCGACAAAGTAAGCCGAGAAGCCTGCGACGCGGACAACGAGGTCTTCATAATCACCGGGGTGAAGCCTTGCGTCACGCAGAATATCGGAGCTGATGAAGTTGAGCTGGATCTCCATGCCGCCCATGGAGAAATACGTCTGTATGAGCTGTGAAATTTTCTTTACGCCGTCCTCGCCGTTCACGGAGCTTGGGTGGAACTTCATGTTGAGAAGCGTTCCGTTCGGGTAGTTGATCTGCGGAATACAGGAAACAGACGTGAGAACGGAGGTCGGACCGTTCGTGTCATACTGCTGAACAGGGGAGATACCGTCAGCCAGCGTGTCACCGCGGAAACGCCCGTCAACGGAAGCATCGCTCATTTCACCGAATATGACGTTTGTTGTGACAGGGTAAAGACCGGCCGAAAAGCGGCCGCGCATACCGGTGCAGCGGTTGACTGCGGCGGAAAATACATCGGAAACGCGCGTTGCCCATTGGTCGATTTCGGCAATGCCGTTGCCGTAGTGCGGAAGCTCGTTTCTGATGACGCGGTTTAAATCCTCATAGCCTGCCCAGTTTGCCATGACAGCATCGTATAGTTCGCGCGTCGTGCAGTATTTTTCCTTGAAGCACAGTCTGTCAATGACATTCAGACACTCGGCAACATTGCCGATGCCGACGCCGGACATACCCGTGGAATTGTATTTCGCGCCGCCGAACATAACATCCTTGCCTTTTTCCATGCAGCCTTCCATGGTCGAGGAAACAACGGGAAGCGGGAGATTCTGCCTTGCGACGTACTCAAATGAGTTGATGCAGCCGGCGTGCCATTTTACGAAGAATTCTATCTGCTGCTTGTAAGCGTCGAATACTTCTTCGATGCTGTTCATTTCATAAAGGTAACCGGTGCTTACGCCGACGCGGTGATCCTGATATTCACCGGCTCTGTTCGGCATGGTGTAAAAGCCGTCATTGATACCGAGGTTGAAAGCGCCGAGCAGGTTGAGATATGTTTCGGTACCCGTTCCGCCGCAGGCAGGCCATTCCGTGCCGCAGCCGGCGGGCTCAACGCAGCCGATGAGCGTGTAATCTCTCGCGTCC
>JAZRYQ010000035.1:0-2078 GCA_045600805.1 Candidatus Alloscillospira sp.
AAGAGCTTGTACAGTCAAAATTCATGTGGTACGCCTGCTGATACTATTATTATAATTAAACACCAAACGACGCATATCTGTCAATAGAAATAATGCGGTTTTGCCTGTGTAAGGGCAATTATTGCAAATTATAATAAATACTTTGACAAGCGGATTTTCAGATGATAAAATAAATTACCAAACTCCAAATCAGGGGGAAAAATGATGAGAGTAGACGGATACAAAGTTAAAAGCGCTGAGCCTATGTATGCACTGATCCCGTATTTCCTGACAAAGAGATACGACGCGATGAATATGATAACGATAGATATTCCCGTAGAGCCTTTAAAGCAGTTTATCAATCAGAAGAGAAAAGAAGGGATCATGATAAGCCATCTCGGACTTGTCATTGCAGCGTACGTGCGTATGCTCGGAGAATTCCCGTTTCTGAACAGATTTATCGGGAACAAGACCGTTTATCAGCATAAGGATTTTACGGTTTCGATGGTCGTTCTGCGCCCGCGGGAAAACAGCGACATAATGTCCAAGATCCATTTTGAGCTGGATGACGATGTATTTATGATACAAAAGCGCATAGACGATTATGTGGAATCAAAAAGAGAAGGAGAGGATACATCGCTTGACAAAGCCATGAATATCCTTCAGCATATCCCGGGACTGATGGGTGCGGCGATCGGCGTCCTGAGATTTCTTGATAAGCACGGACTTCTGCCGAAAGCACTTGTCGAGACAAGCCCGTTCCATGCAAGTCTGCTTATTTCAAACCTGGCCAGCATTCGCACCAATCATATTTATCATCATCTTTATCAGTTCGGTACGACGAGCATCGGAATCACGATGGGCAATCTGCGTGAAAGACCGAAGCGCGGGAGAGACGGCGAGATAATTCACGAAAAATGCATCCCGCTCGGCGTTGTCATGGATGAGCGAATTTGCGGCGGTCATTATTTTGCAGACGCATTCGGAAAATTCCAGAAATATCTTGCACATCCCGAGCTTCTTGAAAAAGCGCCGGACTTTAAAATTCCGACCGCAAAAGAGGCGGCGTCCATTGTATAATAACACCTTCGGAAAAGGATTTCGTGACGGGATTCCGATTTGTCTCGGGTATTTGTCCGTATCCTTCGCATTCGGTATTTTTGCCGTGAACAGCGGCCTTACGATCCTCGAAGTTCTTTTTATATCCATGACGAACGTGACCTCGGCGGGGCAGCTTGCCGCAGTGCCGATCATTGTATCCGGCGGCTCGCTTATCGAGCTTGCCTCGGCGCAGCTTGTGATAAACCTGCGGTACGCGCTGATGTCGGTGTCATTATCCCAAAAGCTTGATGAAACCATGACGCCGCTGCACAGAATGGCAGCGGCGTTTGTAAACACGGATGAGGTTTTCGCGGTTGCTTCGGCACAGAAAGGAAATGTCGGGCGCAGATACATGTACGGGCTGATAACAGCACCGTATTTCGGCTGGAGCATCGGTACACTTCTCGGTGCGGTCGCAGGGGATATCCTGCCGGAAATCGTAACGGCTTCGCTCGGTGTTGCGATTTACGGTATGTTTATCGCAATCGTCGTTCCCGCGGCAAAAGCCGAAAAAAGCACGGCGATGTGCGTTCTTATTGCGGTCGTGCTGAGCTGTGCGTTTAAGTATCTGCCGTTTCTCGGCGCAGTTCCCGACGGATTTGTGATAATAATCTGCGCTGTGCTCGCCGCAGCGGTGATGGCGCTTGTATGTCCTGTAAAGGAGGCGGAGAGTGATGCGTAATTACGCGTTCTGGCTTTACCTTCTTGTCATGGCGGGCGTTACATATCTTATCCGTATGCTTCCGCTTGTGCTCGTTAAGAAAAAGATAACGAACACGTTTTTGCTGTCGTTCCTGCATTATATCCCGACAGCGGTGCTGAGCGTAATGACCGTGCCGGCCGTGTTTTACGCGACGGGAAACATGATATCCGCCGCCGTCGGCTTTGCTGCCGCCATGCTTCTCGCCCTGAAAAACAAAGGACTTCTCACAGTTGCCGCCGGAGCCGTAGCCTCGGTGCTTGTATGCGAGCTTATCATGAAATTTATATGAAAACAC
>JAZRYQ010000036.1:0-2046 GCA_045600805.1 Candidatus Alloscillospira sp.
GCGTTGCGTGGAAGCCTGAAATTGCGCCGCAGGCAACTGACACGAACATCATTGACCACATCGGCAGTCCGCCCGGATGCTGATAGCAGCCCCAAAGTTCAGGCATTGCCGCTCTGTATTCGCCGTTCGTGAACATGACAAACATAAGACCTGCAGCCATTATGATGAGGCATGCGCCGAAAAGCGGGTAAAGTTTTCCGATGATTTTGTCAACCGGAAGGAATGTTGCGATGAAGTAGTAAGCAATGATTACCGCAAGCCAGAAGCCGGGACCAAATGCATCGGGTGTAATTTTTGCAAGAAGTCCGGCAGGAGCTTTTGCAAAGTTGACACCGACAAGAACAAGAAGCACGACAGAGAATACGCGCATAACCTGGAGCATTCCCGTGCCGAGATACTTGCCGACAACTTCTGAAATTGAAGCGCCGTCATTTCTTGATGAGAGCATTCCTGAAAGGTAGTCATGGACTGCGCCTGCAAAAATTGTGCCGAGGACTATCCAGAGATAAACCTTAGGACCCCAGCAGACACCTGCGAGTGCGCCGAAGATAGGTCCAAGACCCGCAATATTGAGGAGCTGCACGAGGAAAAGTCTCCATGCGGGCATCTCAACAAAGTCAACTCCGTCCGGGTGGAGGACAGCCGGTGTTTTGCGGTCGTCTGCACCGAACACCTTTTCAATTATTCTGCTGTAGAAGAAAAATCCGCCAAGCAGAACAACCAATGAAACGATAAAACTGACCATAATATTGCCTCCCTTGAAAATTAGTGGTTCAGTTGCACTGCCGTTATTATAGTCCTAATATTTAAAATGGCAAGAGTTTTTTTGAAAGAAAAGAAAAAGCGAAGATTTTGCACACAAAAACAGCCGGTCAGGGTACGCCCCGCCGGCGTTTTCAGCGATTAGCCGTCAGCTGTCAGCCATTAGCCAAAAGATTTATTTTGCTTTTCCCTGTGCGGCAACCGCTGCCTGTGCTTTGGCTATTGCTTCGGGGTCTCCTACGTAATAGCTGCGAATCGGCTTCATATCATCGTCAAATTCATAAACAAGCGGGACTCCGTTGGGAATATTAACGCTGACTATTTTGTCGTCGGGGATATTGTCTATGATTTTGACAAGCGCGCGGATTGAGTTGCCGTGAGCCGCGATTACAATTTTTCTGCCGCTTCTGATTTCGGGAATTATCGTGTCGCGCCAGCAGGGAAGCACGCGTTCTATGCAGTCCTTGAGACTTTCTCCGAGCGGTAAATCTTCCGCCGGCACAGCCGCGTTGTTTGGCGTGTATTTCGGATTTCTTTCATCATCGTCGGCAAGCATTGGCGGCTGCACGTCATAGCTTCTGCGCCACAGAAGCACTTTATCTTCGCCGTATTTTGCCGCGGTTTCGGATTTGTTGAGCCCTTGAAGAGCGCCGTAGTGCTTTTCGTTGAGACGCCAGTCCTTGACGGTCGGTATCCAGACCTGATGCATCTCGTCCAGTACGTAAAAAAGTGTCTGCACAGCGCGGGTGAGATTTGACGTGTAGGCTTTGTCGAAGACGTATCCCTCTTTTTTCAGCAGTTTTCCTGCCGATTTTGCTTCTTCAATGCCCTGTTCCGTGAGGTCAATGTCGGTCCAGCCTGTGAAACGGTTTTCTTTGTTCCAAGTGCTCTGTCCGTGTCTGATAAGCACGAGTTTATACATACAATCAGCCCCCTGAATATATTTTGTGCCACTGCGTAATTTTATAACAAAGGCGATAATAATACAATTATACTTACATTATTTTTTTAAAGTCAGTGCTAAATTCAGAGAAAAAAGAATCTATTTTTGGAGTAAAATATTATCGTAATTCAATCGGGGGGATAGGTTTATGAAAGTCATCAGTGAAATTCGCGGTTTCAAAGCGCAGGAAATCAGTGAAGAAGGGCTTGCGGAGCTTAAAGAAGCAGCGCGCCGCGGCAGAGTTTCTTCTGTTCTTGCCACATCCGTCGCAAACAGCGGTCATCCGGGCGGAGCTCTTTCTTCAATGGATATTTACACTATGCTTCTCGGTGTCGCAAATG
>JAZRYQ010000037.1:0-3305 GCA_045600805.1 Candidatus Alloscillospira sp.
GTCCATGCAGCTTGCTGTTCCGCGACCGAGATGTTCAAGTCCGGCTTCCATGTCCATAATGACAACGTCATCACGGCGAAGTACAAGGTTCGAAAGTATCGCCTTGAGTATTACATGCTCGGGACAGACACATCCGGAACCGCCTGTTTCGACGGTACCCATGACAAGAAGCTTTACGCCGTTGATTTCTTTCGCGTACCTGTCGGGAATATCGGATACCTGCGGGTTGAGCTTGAAGAACTTATTATCGGCGTTTGCGCCTGTGCGTTCTTCAACAAGCTTGCGCATTTTCGATATCGGTGTTATGGAATTGACTTCGTCCTGCGTAAAACCGAGTGCAAGACCGAGGTTTGCGTCCGGGTCAACATCAGCCGCAAGAACATTTCGTCCTTCGGCTGCATACAGCCTTGCGAGCGTTGAGGCGAGAGTGGTCTTTCCTACGCCGCCCTTGCCGGTAATTGCAACTTTCATTTTGAGAAAACCTCTTAATCAATTATTGTTACGAGCTTAGATTCCGAGAGCTGTACGCTTTTCCTCAATACGCTCGATCATCTTGTCGCAGAGTGATTCGATATTGGTGTCGACTGTGAAGTTTGCACCGACCCAATCCTTGATGCTGCCCTGAAGCAGACCGACGACCTTGTCGGAGCCCTTTGTATAAGGATCAACGCCGAGGAATGTGTCAATACCCGTTGCAACAACATAGTTGCCGATGGAAACGGCCTTCTCACTCATCCACTCAGGAGCGCAGCCGACGAGAGGAATCTGGGAGATCTCGATGCCCCAATCCTTTGCAAGGTCGGAAGCAAGGATCATCATACGGGAGATATCAACGCAGGAGCCCATGTGCAGTACGGGAGGAATTCCTACGAGTCTGCAAACGCGCTTTAAGCCTTCGCCGCAGTACTTCATGGCTGACTTGTCAAGAAGACCTGCTTTGCCGGCCGCCTGAGCGGAGCATCCGGATACGACGACGATGATATCATTTTCAAGGAGCTTCTTCATCAGCTCGACGTGTGCATAGTCAGGACGGATCTTCGGGTTGTTGCAGCCGACCATGGCGACGGCACCGCGGAGAACACCGGCCTTTACGACGTCTGCCAGAGGCTTGAGCGTGTTGAGCTCGTCAACATGGGAGTTCGTAACACCGTCAAGGCACTTTTTAATAGCTTCAACAGAGTAACCGACGGTTGCTTTCTGCTTCATTGTCGGAATGTGAACAAGCTCCGGCTTTCTGTTTTTGAAGTTGTCGATAGCCATCTTTACGATAGCTTTTGCGTTGTCTGCCGCTGTTTCCTCATGGAACTCGATAAATTCGGAGTCGGGGATGCGGGCGATGGGGGATGTCGTGATGAACTTTGTGTGGAAGCACTTGGAAAGAGGTCCGAGTGCGGGGAAGATGCACTGTACGTCAACGACGATCGCTTCGCAGGCACCTGTTAAAACGACGTTTTCCTGGGACAGGAAGTTACCGGCCATGGGGATACCGTGACGCATGGCAACTTCGTTGGATGTGCAGCATACGCCGGCGACGTTGATGCCTTTGGCACCCTGTGTTTTGGCATAAGCAATCATTTCCGGATCGTTTGCATAGAAAACGACCATTTCGGAAAGGGAAGGATCATGGCCGTGAACGATGATGTTGACCATGTCTTTTTCCATAACGCCGAGGTTAGCGGCTGTATCTATCGGGCGGGGAGTTCCGAAAAGAACATCGGAAAACTCGGTACCCATCATGGAGCCGCCCCAACCATCGGAAAGACCGGCACGCAGTGACTGGCGTACAAGAGCTTCGGGATCGGATGAGCAGCCCATATGTGTCATATGAAGGGACTGCGAAACCTCACGGTCGATCGCGCGCGGAAGGATTCCTGCGTCTTCCCAGATCTTCTGACGAGCTTCCGGAGCACGCTTTGTAAAGCGCTGGAAGCCGAAGGGCTTGCCGTACTCATTAAGACCGGTGAGCGCTACCTCGTGTGCTACATCGTAAAGGTCTCTGCCTTCTGTCTCGATGTCCCACTCTTTTGCGATGCGGTAGAGCTTCTCGGGATCTTTGACGTTGTAGGAGCCGTCCGGAGTGGAAAGGTAAAGGGTGTGTGCTATGCTGCGGCCGTGGTCAGAGTGTGTTGCCGAGCCGCCTGCCGTAAAGCGAAGATAGTTTCTTGCAACGATGCCGTGAGCATCACAGCCGCAGATGCCTCTGGGTGCCTTCGGGGTAATACGGCAAGGACCCATTGAGCAGATACGGCAGCATGTGCCGGATTCACCGAAGCCGCAGTGAGGAGTCTGATTCTTGACTCTCTGCTGCCATGAATCTGCGCCTACCTGTTTGCCTGTTTCGAGCAGTCGGGCAGTTTCGGATTCAATCTCTTCTAATGTTGTTAACTGTTCCCAATTCAAGTGATGTTTCCCCTTTCTTGGATTTATCGCCGCAGGCGATATAATAATGTATTATGATGTGGTTTACAGGGTATCAGGCAAACTATATTTAGTATGTATAATGCCCTGAATATATATGATCAATGCGAAGAACCGCACGAAATCATTTAGAGTTATTCTAACATACTTATTAAATTGTGTAAATAGATTTATTGTCCTGAATTAAAAAAAGTTAAAAAAACATGAAAAAATAACAAATTTTGAATAAAATGCCATAGATATGGGCCTATTTGAAATAACGCGCAATGGCGTTATTGAGATCAACGACCGCGTCCATATCGCCCTCTTTTACGGCTTCGACAATACAGCTGTTGATATGATTCTGCAAAATAAGAAGACCGGTGCTGTTCAGAGCCGACCTCACCGCGGAAAGCTGCACAAGCACCTCCGAGCAGTCGCGTCCTTCCAGAACCATATTTTTTACGGATTCAAGATGACCGATCGCGCGTGACAGTCTGTTTGTGATTATTTTTGTCTCTTCCTCGGGATGTGTGTGCGTGTGGCTTGTATGCGTATGCTCATGTGTATGGATATCATCAAATTCGCTCATAATAAATATACCTCATTGAAAACGATAAGTATTGATTATTTCCTGATGATATGATAACATATATCAGTCAAAAAATAAACATTTTTTATTATGTAAGTTTTAACTCATATGTCAGTTTAAACTTGGAAAGGAAAACCGAAATGCACGAAGGACATGACCATCATATTCAACCAAAGCATAAGATGACTATCATCCCCTGTGTTAGGGGTATATGGTACCGAATAATTAATATTAGTAAAACTTGCGGTTGATGTTTGATTAGTTACAATCAGTCCCTCATCTCCGGTTTTTTCTACTTTGTAGCCATCGTTGTCAG
>JAZRYQ010000038.1:0-3582 GCA_045600805.1 Candidatus Alloscillospira sp.
AGGACATCATACACGTCAAATTTCTCTGTTCTGTCCTCATTTTTTCCGATCGGCGGCTCATTCGGCGATGTAATTTTTCTCACGCTTACAGTGGATACATGCTCGTTGTTTTCCATTGGCTCACTTCCGATAAATATAATAATACAAATACATTATACACGATAATAGGCGGAAATAAAGTGTTTTATTCAAAATAATCTGTTTTTATATGCTTTAAGGGACTGGACGAAAATAAAATCGTACAGTCCCTTGTCATTTTGCGATATCGGTGCGTCAGATTCTTTCCTTGACCTTTGCCTTCTTGCCGACTCTTCCTCTGATGTAGTAGAGCTTCGCTCTTCTGACTTTACCACGTCTTACTGTATCAACAGAAACGATGGTGGGAGAGTGTACGGGAAATACCTTTTCACAGCCGACGTTGTAAGAGATGCGGCGAACGGTTATTGTTTCATTGATGCCGCCGTGCTTCTTGGCGATGATAACGCCTTCAAAAGCCTGGTTTCTCTCACGGTTGCCTTCCTTAACACGCACTGTAACACGAACGGTGTCACCTACGTTCATTGGGGGAAGTTCGGGCTTCATATACTGCTCACTGAGTACTTTTACGAGATCCATAATTGATTATCCTCCCTTCATACGATAAGCGTTCTATAACGCTCCTCGCGCCAGCGGACCGCCTTTATACGCGCACTCATAAACGCGCTTCGTTATGTTATCACAAGTTATATGATTATGCAAGCATTTTTTCATAAAAATAATAATTATTATTTTAAAATATTCTGTAAATATCTCGTATTCGCGCTTTCATTATGTTATAATGATTTGTAATTACAAAATTGGAGGGTATTTCATGAAATCCTTGCGGAGAAAAGTGGAGAAATTCTGTTATGATCATCCTCATTTCGGTGTTCCCCGCCTTATGAGCCTTATCGTTGTCGTAACAGCGATCGTATATATTATCAGCAGTATGGACAGGAGCGGAGCATTTCTCGGATTTTTGATGTTTGATCCGAAGCTTCTGCTGCGCGGTCAGGTTTGGAGACTGATAACGTGGATCTTTCTGCCGATACAAGGTGGGCTTCTGAGCACGGTGATCGGCCTGTATTTTTACTATTTCATCGGCTCGACGCTTGAAAACGCATGGGGCACGGCAAAATTCAATCTCTATTATATTCTGGGAATGCTTCTCAATATCATTTTCTCGCTTGTTTTTTATTTGATCACAAGAATCTCGCTGTCCATCACGGCGACTTACTTGAATCTTTCGATGTTTTTTGCATTTTCTGTTCTGTATCCCGACCAGATCGTACTGCTTTTCTTTATAATACCGATAAAAATCAAATGGCTCGCTCTTGTTGACGCCGCGTTTTTCGTCATAAGCATTATCACAGATATCGTGACCGGCGTATGGTTTCTTGCACTCATGCCGATAATCGCCATGCTCAGCTTCGTTCTTTTCTGCGGCGAAGACCTGATGCACTATATGCGCAGAACGCGCGCGGCAAATATGCATCCGAATGTGATCAATTACAAAACCGAGGCGCGGAAAATGAAGCGCGAGGTCGAAAAAAACGAGCAGAAGGGTTTTCGTCACAAATGCTCTGTATGCGGAAAAACCGATGCCGATCATCCCGACCTTGAATTCCGTTACTGCTCGCGCTGCGCAGGTTACCACTGCTTCTGCATGGAGCATATCAACAATCACGTACATTTTGACAAATAGTCTCAATGGATCGACATGGTGTTTTTGTTCACAGTCTGAGCTCCCTTCTTTATATAGAGGGGAGCTTTTCTTATTCACATCCGCAGATTTCTCCGCCGCCGAGGAGAATATCGCCGTCGTAAAAAACGGCGGACTGACCGTTTGACGGTGCTCTCTGCATCGTTTCAAAGTATAGCTCTGCCATGTCACCGTAAACCGTAAGCACGGCTTTTGCCGTATTCGGACTGTAACGGAGCTTTGCGTCAACTGTTACAGGCTCCGGCGGCTTCTCAAACGCCATAAGATTCAGATTTTTGACGAATACCTTTCTGTAATACAGCTTTTCCGCATACCCGAGTGTGACTGTATTGCTCACTGCGTCTTTTTTCAGGACATACAACGGCGCGTCGGCGGAAATGCCGAGCCCTTTCCGCTGCCCGACGGTGTAAGCACAAATGCCGCGGTGTCGGCCGAGGAGCTTTCCGTCTTCGGTTACGAAGTCCCCCGCAGCGGGCGCTTTTCCCGTAAACTCCGTGATAAACGCAGCGCCGTCTCCGTCCGGTATGAAGCACACGTCCTGACTTTCCTTCGAATCGGCGCAGGCAAGTGCCTCGTGCTTTGCGAGCGCGATGATTTCCGGCTTACTCATCTCTGCAAGCGGAAAAAGCGTTTTTTTCAAAACATCCTGTGAAAGCGGCCAGAGGAAATAGCTCTGGTCTTTTTTTCTGTCCGCGCCTTTTAATATGACGTATCTTCCGTACTTTTCCGAGTATTCGCTCTTTACATAGTGCCCTGTTGAAAGCTTACTGCAATGAAATCTTTCGCAAAGCTCTGCCATAATGCCGAATTTTATGTATTTATTGCAGAGCACACACGGATTCGGCGTGATCCCCGCAAGATAACCGTCAGCAAACGGCGTTTTCACAAGCTCTGCAAATTCCGTGCGTATATCCACATCGTGAAACTCGATGCCGAGTGCTTCGGCGCAGGCTCGCGCATTTGCGCCGTCATCGGCAGTATTCGTGCAAAGATGTACACCGACAACATCGTGACCTTGTTTTTTCAAAAGATAGGCAGCGACGGTGCTGTCAACTCCGCCGCTCATGCCAAGCAAAACTCTCATGTGTTTTCTCCGCTCAATGTCAGTATTACATCGCCTGCCATCATAAGTCCCGCAGCGGGCGGAACAAACGGCAGACTTCCGGGCGTACAGCCTTCTTTCAGCGTAAAAGGCTCTTCATCCGACCACAAAACGCGCAGATGCTCGATATTCCGCTTTTTCAGCTCGCGGCGCATGACGCGCGCAAGCGGACATACACTTGTTTTATAAATATCGCTTATTCTGAATCTCGACGCGTCGCGTTTATTGCCCGTTCCCATGGCGGAGATAAGCTTTGTCCCGCTGTCGCGGCATCTTTCCGCAATGAGCACCTTTGCTGTCACGTTGTCTATCGCGTCAACGACATGGTCATATTGGGAAAAGTCAAACATGTCTATCGTTTCCGGCGAAACGAACACCGGCATTTTTCTGATTTCCGCATCCGGCGCTATATCAGCCATGCGCTTTTCCATTACATCCGTTTTCAGCATCCCCAGCGTTGAATGAAGCGCGGGAAGCTGACGGTTTATGTTCGTCACATCGACCGTATCGTTATCGACGATCGTGATTTTGCCGATTCCCGCTCTTGCAAGCGCCTCGGCGCAGTAGGAGCCCACACCGCCCAGTCCGAACACGATGACGGACGAGCGTCTGAGCTTTTCCACTGCTTCTGCACCCAAAACGTATTCTGTTCTTGTATATCTGTTATCCAAGTTTACCCTCCGAGCTTTTCAAATGCCGACTGCAAAACCGTATTGGCCACTTCGCCGCCGTTGATGAC
>JAZRYQ010000039.1:0-8518 GCA_045600805.1 Candidatus Alloscillospira sp.
AACCTGAGATTTCGGGAAAGCCGTAAACCCAGCCGTTGCTTGTGCGGTGCGCCGTCGAAGTGTCAATGATCGTCACGTTTTCGCTTGTGACCATGGATACGGCGTCGCGCGCCGCGTCATCCGGCAGACAAAGAAACGCAATATCGGCATTGTTGAGCATATAGCTTCGCGCCTCGCTGCTTTTTCTGTGCGCTTCATCAAGCACTAAAAGCTCTATATCGTCTCTTTGCAAAAGACGATCCTGTATTCTCAGCCCCGTTGTACCGGAGCTTCCGTCAATAAATACTTTCGTCATTTTTCAAAAACTCTTTCACATACGCAATTTGTTTTTCCACGGACCTGACCGATGTTCCGCCCTCACTTATGCGTTTCGATACGCACACCGCGAGGTCGATTTCGGTATATACATCCTTTTCAAAAAGCTCTGAAAATGCCTTGTATTCTTCAAGCGGCACTTCTTCGAGAACTTTGTGCTCGGATATACATTTTGAAACGAGCTGACCTGCGATTTTGTATGCGCTCCTGAACGGCATACCCTTTTTTACGAGATAGTCGGCAAGGTCAGTTGCGTTGATAAAGCCTTCCTTGGCGGCGTTTTTCATGTTCTCGGTAAGCACATTCATGGAAGCGACCATAGGGGCGAATACCTGCAGACACATTTTTACGGTGTCCACCGCGTCGAATACGCTTTCCTTGTCCTCCTGCATATCCTTGTTGTACGCAAGCGGGATCCCCTTGAGCGTTGTTAACAGCGCCATTAAATCGCCGTAGACGCGGCCGGTCTTTCCGCGCACAAGCTCTGCCATGTCCGGGTTTTTCTTCTGCGGCATGATGGATGAGCCGGTCGTATAGGAATCGGACAGCTCGATGAATTTAAATTCCCAGCTTGACCAGAGAATGATCTCTTCCGAAAAACGCGACAGATGCATCATTAAAATCGAAATTGCCGATAAAAGCTCTGCACAGAAATCGCGGTCGGAAACGCCGTCGATGCTGTTTAACGCAATTTCGGAATACCCGAGCTTTTCCGCTTCAAAGTATCTGTCTGTGTTGTACGTTGTGCCGGCAAGCGCGCACGAGCCGATAGGAGATACGTCCATGCGTGTCTTGCAGTCATCCAGACGCGATACATCGCGCAGGAGCATCATGACATACGCCATGAGATGATGTCCGAAGGTAATGGGCTGCGCTCTCTGCATATGCGTATAACCGGGCATGATGTCCGCTTTGTGCGCATCGGCTTTTTCTGTCACAGCGGAAATGAGCTTTAAAACAAGCAAGCGTATTTCGGAGATTTCATCACGTAGATAAAGACGCAAATCAAGCGCGACCTGGTCATTTCTGCTTCGAGCGGTGTGCAGCTTTTTGCCGACCTCACCGAGACGCTCCGTCAGCACCTGCTCGACAAACATATGAATATCCTCACAGGACAAGTCGATTTCCAGCCTGCCCGCTTCCATATCATCAAGAATGACCGCAAGCCCGTCGATCAGAACATCGGCATCGCTTTGCGATATGATACCCGAATGAGCGAGCATCGCGGCATGTGCCATACTGCCCGTTATATCCTGTTTATACATTCTGCTGTCAAAGCTGATCGACGAATTGAAATCGTCGGCAAGCTTGTCCGTTAAGCCGCTTGCGCGTCCTGCCCACATTTTAGCCATTATATTCTCCTTGTATCAGTTGTCGGCAAAGTCCTCAGACTTTGCCGACGGATATTATTTGTTGTTCATTTTGTCAACCATTGCCTGCACTTTGATCGGAAGACCGTAAAGATTTATAAAGCCCTCGGCATCCTTCTGATTGTAGTCGCTCTCTCCGAATGTCGCGATCTGCTCGGAATACAGAGAGTACGGACTCCAGACGCCGGCGTTTATCATATTGCCCTTGTAAAGCTTCAGACGCACTTTGCCCGTGACTTTTTCCTGCGTCTTGTCAACAAAAGCGGAAAGCGCCTCTCTGAGCGGGGTAAACCACTGCCCGTTATAAACAAGCTCCGCAAATGTGATGGAGAGCTTCTGCTTTTCGTGCGCTGTCATTTTGTCAAGGCAAATGCTCTCAAGAACGCTGTGCGCCTTGTAGAGGATAGAGCCGCCAGGCGTTTCGTACACGCCGCGGCACTTCATGCCGACAAGTCTGTTTTCAACGATATCGAGAAGCCCGATGCCGTTTGCTCCGCCGATCTCGTTGAGCTTGTAAATGATGTTTTTCGCTGACATTTTTTCGCCGTCAAGAGCAACCGGAACGCCTTTTTCAAATTCGATCTCAACATAGGTCGGCTTATCCGGCGCATTAACAGGGGAAACTCCCATTTCGAGAAATCCCGGCTTTTCATACTGCGGCTCGTTGCCCGGATCTTCAAGGTCAAGCCCCTCATGGGAAAGATGCCAGAGATTCTTGTCCTTTGAATAGTTCGTTTCGCGGTTTATCCTGAGCGGAACATTGTGCGCTTCCGCGTAGTCGATTTCTTCGTCACGCGATTTGATGGACCATTCACGCCACGGCGCGATAATTTTCATGTTCGGTGCAAAATGCTTGACGGCAAGCTCAAATCTTACCTGGTCATTGCCTTTCCCTGTGCAGCCGTGCGCGATCGCGTCAGCGCCTTCCTTAAGCGCGATTTCAACAAGCCCTTTTGCTATGCAGGGACGGGCGTGACTTGTACCGAGAAGATACTCCTCATATACGGCGCCTGCCTTCATCGTCGGGATAATAAAATCGTCAACATACTCATCGGTAAGGTCAAGAACATAAAGCTTGGATGCGCCTGTTTTAAGCGCTTTTTCTTCAAGCCCGTCAAGCTCGTCCCCCTGTCCTACATTGCCGGAAACAGCGATTATTTCGCAATTATTGTAGTTTTCCTTGAGCCACGGGATGATGACCGATGTGTCAAGACCGCCGGAATAAGCAAGAACGACTTTTTTGATTTCAGATTTATCCATGGTATTACCTCTATGCATATTTATTCAAAATTTATGATAGTGACATTATATTTACCTGTAATGAATAAGTCAAGTGAATAAATGATAAATATGCATAATATTTGAAATTTGTTGAATTTAATCGGGATCAATTTGAAATACTTCGTGCGATTTATGCATTTTTATTCTATGCAGTGACAATTTTGACAGCTTTTTGAAGTCCGAGACGTTCGATGGCGCTTTCCCGCATCTTATATTTCAGAATTTTTCCCGCGGCATTCATCGGAAATGAATCCACAAAATCAAAATATCGCGGCACTTTGTGCTTTGCTATGCGCTTTATACAGAACTCACGCAGCTCTTTTTCGGTAAGTGTTGAGCCGTCTTTAAGAATCACACACGCCATGATCTCCTCACCGTACTGCTCGTCGGGAACACCGATGACCTGTACGTCGGAAATATCCGGATGCGTATATAAAAAGTCCTCCAGCTCCTTCGGGTAGATGTTTTCGCCGCCGCGGATTATCATGTCTTTCAACCGACCAGTGACTTTGTATGTTCCGTCGGGAAGCCTTCTGAGCATATCGCCCGAGTGGAGCCAGCCGTCATCGTCAACGGCTTTTTCCGTTGCCTCCGGCATTTTGTAATAACCCTTCATGATGTTGTAGCCGCGCGCGCAGAATTCGCCGTCCATGTTATCGCCGAGCTCTTCACCCGTTTCCGGGTCGATGATCTTACATTCAACGCCGAATATCGGAGCCCCGACCGTGTTGACGCGGATGTCGATCGGGTCTGTTGCCCGGCTCATTGTTGTTGCGGGAGAAGCCTCAGTCTGCCCGTATGTGATGCATATATCCGGCATGTGCATTTTGGTTATAACGTCCTCCATGACCTTGATGGGGCACGGTGAGCCGGCCATGATACCGGTACGCATATAGGAAAAGTCTGTCTTTTCAAAATCCTCATGCTCAAGCATTGCAATGAACATCGTCGGAACACCGTGAAACGCTGTTATATGTTCGCTCTGAATACAGGCAAGCGAGGATTTCGGTGAAAAATAGGGGAGAGGACAGAGCGTTGCGCCGTGCGTCATGGATGCCGTCATCGCAAGGACCATCCCGAAGCAGTGGAACATCGGCACCTGGATCATCATTCTGTCGGCAGTGGATAAATCAAGACAGTCACCGATGGCCTTTCCGTTGTTTACGACGTTGTTATGCGTGAGCATAACACCTTTCGGAAATCCGGTCGTTCCGGATGTGTACTGCATGTTGCATACATCGTGGATATCCACGGAAACAGCGCGTCTGTGAAGCTCCTCGTCGCTTACTTTCGAGGCGTACTGCATGGCTTCGTCCCATGTCATACATCCGGGTTTTCTGAATCCGACGGTTATTACGTTGCGCAGAAACGGAAGCCGGCGGGAATGGAGCTGTTTTCCGTGCGGTGTTTTTTCCAGCTCCGGACAGAGCTCACCGATAATTCCCGCATAATCGGAATCGCGGTAGCCGTCGATCATAATAAGCGTGTGCGTGTCTGACTGGCGGAGCAGATACTCAGCCTCGTGAATTTTATATGCCGTGTTCATCGTGACGAGTATCGCGCCGATTTTTGTCGTTGCCCAGAAGGATATGAACCAGGCGGGAATATTCGTTGCCCAGACTGCGACCTTATCGCGCGGCTTTACGCCGAGAGCGATCAGCGCTTTTGCAAATTCGTCAACGTCATCACGAAACTGTGAGTACGTTCTTGTGTAGTCCAGCGTCGTAAACTTAAAGGCATACTGGTCGGGAAATTCCTCAACCATTCGGTCAAGTATCTGAGAAAATGTCTTTTCAATGATAAGTTCTTTTTTCCAGACATATTTTCCGGTGTGCGCGGCATTGTCATATAAAACGGCGCGCGCCTTATGCGGGTCTGAATAGCGCGCCATATAATTGACATAGTGCGGCAGAATGACCTCAATATCGTCAATTTCCGGCATCCAAAGCGGGTCCCATTCAAGGGAAATAAACCCGTCATAGTTGACTGACCGCAGAGCGTTCATCATATCTTTTATCGGAAGTGTGCCTTCCCCGATAAGGCTGTATTCGACTTTACCGTCAATGATCTCCGAATCCTTCAAATGCACATGACGCACATAGGCACCGAGATTCTGAATCGTCACATCCGGCTCTTCGCCGCAAATCCTGTAAGGGTGCTGCATGTCCCAAAGCGCGGCAAGACTGTCGCTTGCAAAATAGTTGAGAATATCGCGCAGCTTTGATGTGTCTGCAAAAATGCCGACGGTTTCAATCAAAAGCGTCACATCGGCTTCGGCTGCCAGTGCGACCGAGCGTTCAAGACAGGCAATGAGTCTTTCGGTAATTTCCGTGCCCTTCATGGCGTGGATACGGATGTTCGGGATTCGGAAATTCTTTGCCGTTTCAATGCACTGGGCTATTTCCAAGCAGTTCTGTTCAAAAGCGTCATCATCGGATATGTCGCATATTGAATCAATGCACGGGATACGCAGGTCGTTTTCGTAAAGCTTGCGCATCGTTGCCTGCGCCGTGTGCATATGGAACGGACCGCCGCGCTCGACAAATGCGGTATTGTGTATACTGTGCAGTTCAATACCCTGAAATCCCATTTGTCGGGCCAGAAAGACAAAATCCTCCCATGTGTTGTTTACCCAACCTTTTATTGAAAATGAAAGCTTCATAATGTAACCCCCGAACGGAAATCAGTTTTCCTCATATACGATCTTATTCAGCGCGTTTATGTATGCGTGAATGGAAGCTGCGATGATATCGGTTGAAATGCCGCTTCCGGAATACAGTCTGCCTGCATGACGCAGCTTCACAAGCGCCGAGCCGACAGCCTCACGCCCTTCGGTAATTGCCTGGATCTGAAAATCATCCAGCTCGTAATGCGTGCCGATGATCTGCTCAATGGCAAGAAACGACGCGTCAATAGGGCCGTCGCCGACGGATAAGCCGCGCAGGGCTTTGCCGTTTTTATCAAGAACGATATTTGATGTCGCGCTCATGAGATTGCCGCTGTTTATGACGAAGCTGACAAGCTTATATGTCGGCGGCACCTGAAGCGCTACGCTTGCGATGATCGCGTCAAGCTCGCGTGTCGATACGTCTTTTTTATCCGCAATGGCTTTGAAAGAGGTGTAGACCTTGTTTAAATCATCCTCGGATAAGTCATACCCGAGGTGAGCAGCCGCTTTGTTGACGGCCTCCATACTGTCCTGCCCTGTCAATGTAAATTCGTCGCTGCCGGCCGACAGCGTTGTGATCTCCGGTGAAGTCTGCTCCTGCGCGTAAATTATCCGCTCGATCTGTTTTGACAGTCTGTTCATCTGCATTGTATTGATGCCGCAGTTTAATCCGAGGTCGTCTCCGCGGCTTGAAATGATCTGTGCAAGCGCTGTTATATCCGTGTAAACGGAAGTGCCGACGGCAGCTTTAAGCTCCATGCAGCCTGCTTTGACGGCGGACATCGCACACGCCGCAGAGAGCGAAAGCTCGTTTTTACATAGCGCTGCAAGGCGCACATCGGATAGCGCGGGAATATCGGATAACAGCTTTTCGATAAAGCGGGCAAATTCGTCGGGGAGCATGACGCCGGCAGAATCGCAGACAGTCACGGTCGCGGCGCCGCAGGCAATGGCAAGCTTTATTGATTTGATGAGAAATTCCGGCTCTGCGCGTGTTGCGTCAAGCGCCGTAAATTCAACATCGTCACAGACATCTTTGGCGGCTTTGATCAGCTCTTCGATCATTGCCAGCACAGCGGCAGGCTTTTTGCGACATATATATTCCATCTGCACCGTGGAAACAGGCACGTCAAGCCGCAGCCGCGGATGCTTTGCCTTGCGGATATTCGCCCAGGCGTTGTCAAGCGTTTCCCTTGAAAAGCCGACGGGCAGGGAAACGGCACAGCTTGTCACGGTAGTCGCGACTGTTCTTGCAAACAGTGCATCCGTTTTTAAGTTTTCAAGCTCTGCAAGCTCCAGTACGTCTACATTCATTTTGTCGAGAAATTTTGCCGTTTCAAGCTTTTCCTTGAAGCTGAGCTCATGTGTGAGTGTAGACAATGTCATGTCTGCGATGCTGATTTTTTTCATAACCATCACTCCGTAAGGTAAAATAAAATCCCTGAGGAAAATCCTCAGGGACGAAAATTCCGCGGTACCACCCTGTTTGCCGCAAAGCGGCCACTTATCAGACTCATAAAAGTCTTAGCCATGATAACGGGGCATCCGTATTCTCTTACAGGCAAAGCGTTCGGAGAATCTGCTCGGAAATGAGACTGCGTTACAGGACTTCGTGACAGCTCACACCACCCGCTGCCTCTCTGGAACGGACACCTGACGCATAATTTCTTCAGCGCATTTAGTACTTTATGTAGGTAAAGTATACTAAATGCGCTGAGATTTGTCAAGTGTTATTTAACGGGATGGATCCAACCGAATTCATCGGGGAGCTTGCCCCACTGAATACCGGTCAGTGTGTCATAAAGCTCCTGTGTGACCTTACCGATTTCGTTGTTATGGATGGTAAATACTTCATCGTCAATAACAAGATGACCGATCGGAGAAACGACAGCCGCCGTGCCGCAGCCCCATGCTTCTTTAAGCGTTCCGTTCTGACAGGCTTCCTTGAGCTCGTCAACGGAGAAAAGACGCTCATTCACAGTGTAGCCGCGTGCTTTTAAAAGCTCAATGCAGGATTTTCTTGTGATGCCGGGGAGGATCGAGCCTGTGAGCGCGGGCGTTACGATCTCGTCACCGACCATGAACATGACGTTCATCGCGCCGACTTCTTCAATATACTTGCGCTCGACGCCGTCAAGCCACAATACCTGTGAATAACCCTTTTCCTCGGCTTTTTTGCCGGCACGGAAGCTTGCACCGTAGTTGCCGCCGCACTTTGCGTAACCTGTGCCGCCGCGTACAGCTCTTACATCCTCCGTTTCGATCATGATGGAAACGGGGTTGAGACCTTCCTTGTAATAGCTTCCGACCGGGGAGGCGATAATGAGAAATACGGCTTCCTGCACGGTGTGTACGCCGAGAAACGGGTCATTGCCGAACATGAAAGGTCTTAAATAAAGCGAGGTGTCTGGCTGAGACGGTACCCAGTCCGCTTCCAGCTCAACGAGCTTGTCAAGCGCGTCCATGAACAGATCCTCCGGGATCTGCGGCAGACACATACGTTCAGCGGAGTTGTTCATACGGCGGACGTTTTCAAGCGGTCTGAACATCTGTACTTTCCCCTCGGGCGTTCTGTAAGCCTTCAGACCTTCAAAAATCTCGGCGCCGTAATGGAATACAGTGGAAGCCGGGTGCAGGGAAAGATTTGAAAACGGGATGATGCGCGGATCTGTCCAGCCTTCACCGGGCTTGTATTCCGTGATGAACATATGATCCGTAAAGTGTTTACCGAAGCCGAGAACGTCGGCTGCCGGTTTTACTTTCGGAGAAGTTGTTTTTTCGATTCTGATTTCCATGGCAATTCTCCTTACCCTTCGTAATTGTAGCCGAGGCTCAGTGCGTTGTGATTGTACTGCTTGAGGTCCTGATGCTTTGCGGAAACGAT
>JAZRYQ010000040.1:0-3210 GCA_045600805.1 Candidatus Alloscillospira sp.
CACCGCGCTTTTGTTGCCGGTATACTTGCGCCCCATGACCCGCACGACCGCCGAAAGCTCCTGCGAATTGAAGGGCTTGACGAGATAATAATCGCCGCCGCTGTCGAGTCCCGCGACCTTGTCCGCGACGCTGTCGCGGGAGGTGAGGAAAAGCACGGGCGTCCTGTCGTGCCGGCTGCGGAGAATGCGCACGAGCTCCAGCCCGTCCATCTTCGGCATCATGATGTCCAGCACGATCACGTCATAGCGCGCACAGGCGATGTATTCCAGCGCCTCGATGCCGTTAAAGCAGCTGTCCACGCTGTAGCCGTCGTCGGAAAGCATCTCGGAAATGAGCTGATTCAGGTTCTTTTCGTCCTCAACGACCAGAATTCTCACGATTTACCACCTCGCAGGGCATTGTAATACAGAAAACTAAGAATAACATAAGAAAATTATACCTCTTGTTCATTATACGTCTCCAAACGTCGCCGGTAAAGAGCGGAAACAGAAAAACGGCTCAGAATCGGGATCATCCTCCCAACGCTGAGCCGCTTTTCGGTTATAGGCCTTCGGGTCATCGGGTTTGCGGGTGACGGGGTTCAGACCGCCCCAGCTGCCGCGCCTTTTGGCGTTCAGCTCCCGCTGTTTTTTCTTCGAGAGCTTCCCAAAGGGTACGAATTTTTCCATACGCATATCCCGTCCCAAACGGAGCGAAATCAAGGTAGAAAACGTAAAAAGTAGCGAAATTTTAATTTTTGTTGTACGCAAACGTACAACTTTTCATGAAATGCGGCCTATATATGGAGAGACTTTTTCTCAAAATATATAGGAGGTCATAATATGACACAAGAAAATTATAATTACCGCACAAGCCAGATCATGCTGCGAAATAAATTCCCGGGTAAGGACAAATGGCAGACACCAATCATTCCGAAATTTGAAGCCAAGCCGGATGATTTTTCAAATCTTCTGCTTATCGGATTTGACAAGACAAACATAGAAGATGTGAAGCATATTGACCGAATGGTACACTTTTTTCTGTACGACTACCGCTTTGAACGGGTATGGAAAAATCCTGATGCCGACATTGAACGCCTTTCACGCTACCGGGCTGTCTTGTCTCCGGATTTCAGTATGTACCTTGAAATGGCACCGGTCATGCAGCTTTATAACACTTTCCGCAACCGCTGGTGCGGTGCATACTGGGCGTCAAAGGGGATGCGGGTAGTTCCCACCATCAATTGGGGCGATGAAAGCACATTTGATTTTTGCTTTGAGGGCATAGAAAAAGGCAGCACCGTTGCGGTATCTACCTATATGGCATCCGAACACGGAAACCGTAAGGATCAAAAAGAATGGTTTATGACAGGCTACAACGAAATGCTCCGGCGCATAGAGCCTGAGAAAATCATCTGCTACAACACTCCGTTTCCCGAAATGCAGGGCGATATCGTTTTCGTTGATTATGAGCTCAGTTCGTGGAAATATATGAGCTATGACAAAGCGGACGATGAAGATCTGGAATGCTACAAAATTCCCGGGACAAGCGGGAAAAAGTGTGATACAATGTCTGCATACAGGATCTCCGCCGGCGGAGGGAGTGCATACGGGGGAGAATGGAGGCCGGCAAAGCCCGACGATGAGCGATTTTTAGGTAAGCCCGGGGAGATAAAACGTACATATGACCGAAACGGAAATCTGCGAGAAACCAAGATTGGCAATGACGGCAGAGCAGTTGCCGAAAGGCATCACACCACTGCTCCAAATCCAAAGATCCACTCAAACCCGCATGACCATATAATTAACTGGGAATATCCGAAATATGGCATTCCAAATTTTCAGAAGCCACATATCAACTATTGGCCTTCTGAGTGTCCGGATGGGGCGCCTGAATTTAAGTCTTTTGGAGGGACTACCATGAAATATGGCATCAACACAGAAGAAAACAACCGTTTTAGAACGATCAGTGAGTTTAAGGATTGTATCATTCGAGGTGGAGAACCGATTTTTACATGGAAAAACATAGACTATGGAGTTTGCTTTGCACAAAAAGGTTACTGCATTGCCAAGATTGACGGCAGTTCGGAAAAGCTTTGTGACACACCTGATGAAGTGCTGGAATACATGGTCGGAGAAGATCG
Source organism: Candidatus Alloscillospira sp. (assembly GCA_045600805.1). GTDB lineage: Bacteria > Bacillota > Clostridia > Oscillospirales > Oscillospiraceae > Alloscillospira. The sequence continues at coordinate 2,124 of JAZRYQ010000040.1, forward strand.
TTTGCGCGACGTGATAACCTGCGTCACGGTGCTAAATAGAAACGTATAAGTATAATATGAGGCAGACGAGGCCCGCATCCCGGATCACCGATCAACTATCAATATAGAAGTGATTTTATGAAAAAACGATCGTTCCTGCAAATTCTCCTTTGCTGTAATATCGGAACGGCATTATAGCAAAGTCGGCGCGAATTGTCAAATCATTCTCCGAGCAGGATGCGGGTCGTGAGCGTGTCCTCGTGCTGATAGTCGCGGCGCTTTGTCATCGTTCTCGCGCCCGTGGGACAGGTGGAGACGCACAGACCGCAGCCGAGGCACAGCTCGGGATGGGCGACGCTCCGTCCGTCCTCGCCCACGGAGACCGCGCCGAACATACAGCGCGAAACGCACTTGCCGCAGTCGGCACAGCCGTTGCATCTTGTGCTGTCATAGCCTTTGATCTCGGGCCCTGCCAGCACCTGATCGCGCCGACCGGCCTTATACGCCTTGACGGGGATGCATACCTCGTCGTCGCAGTTGCAGACAACGAAAGTCCACTTTCCCGCGCTGTGGCAGTACATGACGGCGTGGACGAGCCCGCACTCGTCAAAATAGCGGATCATTTTTTTAGCTTCCTCCGCTGTTTCGATGAGCTGATACGGCTCGCGGATGCCGGTGTGCTTCATGGTCGTGTACATATCGGCGGTGTACAGAAGCGCCATGTCCTTTAAAACCGGCTCGCGGAAGGTCTTTGTCGCGGTCTGGCAGACGCACTTCGTCACCGCCATGCGCGCCGAGCCGTTTTCGGACTCCTGCGCGTAGATGTAGTCGATGAAGCGGCACGCCGCCTCGGTGGTCACGACGACCTCGCGGGGCAGCGCCTTCGGCGTTGCCATCCTGTTGAAGGTCTCGGCACGCTTCGGCGTTTTCAGCATGAAGGTCGTTCCGCGCAGGATCATCGGCTCAAAATAGCCGTACAGCCATTGCTGGATCTTCTGTCCGCGCCTGACCGGTACGAGCTTGCCCGTTTTCGCCTCCAGCCGAAGTCCGACATTTTTCTTATCTTTCATATCCTCTACCCCTTCTTTTTTATACACACAGTTTAGCA
>JAZRYQ010000041.1:0-5471 GCA_045600805.1 Candidatus Alloscillospira sp.
CATAGATGTTTCCCTCCTCTCGAATTATTATACGCAACTTATTTAATTATATTACATGATAATCAAAAAGAGAGGAAATGTCAATAGTAGTTTCTCTGTGCTGATGTGGCATTGAGAAATCTCAAAAGAAAAAGACAAACAGGAGTACTGCGAATAGTATTGTTAGCGCCGGGCGGAGATAGCCATTCAGGGCCGGGATAAAATCGCCAATTTCAGCCGGAGACATCGCCAATTTCGAGTTATGGAACCAACAGCCCAGCTTGGTAATATTTGCTTTCGTGTGCCTTAATCTGCGGACTCGGCTGAGTCGCCGGGAACATTGACCTCCAGTGTGACCGTCTCAAGTCTCCGGCCACGGTAGCTCTTTCCACGCAGCTTGTACACGGTCGCATCGTCAAAAATGCGGTCCAGCGAACAGAGCAGCGTGGCATCTTCCTCAAAGTCCGAGCGCCATTCCGAGGGCATCTTGTTGCTGGTAAAGATCATATTGTAGCTGCCTTCCTTGTTGTACCTGCGGTCAACAAGGTCGAAAAACAGCCGCGTTTCCGCTTTTCCAAAGGAACAGTGTCCGATCTCATCAATGATCAGGCAGGAGGGGCGAACCAACCCCAGAAGGCAGGAATCTGTCTTCCCGTTTCGAACTGCGGCAGAAAAGCGATCACGCAGCTCGGATGCCTTAATGAAGTAGGTCTTCAGTCCCCGTTGGCAGCACGCGTAGCCGAAAGCCTGCGCCAGATGAGTTTTCCCGGTGCCCGGAGGCCCTACAAAAGCCAGATTGCTGTGCGTGTAGATCGCAGAGAGCGTAGGCAGTGCTTTCAATCGGTCAATGTCTTTGCCTTTCAGAAGCGTGAAGTCGAAGTTTTCGAAGGTCTTCGGAACCTTCATCGGCAAACGGCTTGTCCGCAGGAGCATCTGGATCGTATTGTCCCGTTTCTTTTCGCCGAGATAGGAAAACACGTCACGGACAGCACTCAGCTCTTCCTGGGTAAACTCTTTCCTTTCTGCAAACAGCGCCAGTTCCTGCGCCGTCATGTCCAGTTTCAGTAAAGTGGCCGCTGCCTCCACCGCTTCAAATACCGTATCACTCATTCGTATTCCTCCCTGTCGAAGTTGAACTTCTCAAAGGAAAGATCCTCAGAGTGCTGCGGCAACTGGCGGATCTGCGTCTTTACCGGCATGGTAGGCTGCTCCTCCGGCTGCGTCTGAAACTGATCCTCGCAGAAACTGTCCCGTCTGCTCCATGTAACGTCATGTGTGGCAAGGACATACCGCAGGTCGTCAGAGAAGATGTAGAGTGTATCTCCGTCTCTGGAAACTCTGGCAACGCTTCGGGTATAGCTGTACGGAACTCCGAAACGGCGCCCCTCGTAATTGACAAAGCCATCGAAGCTGATGCGGCGTTCCGGGCAAAGATACCTGCGTATCTCATCCGTGTCCGGTATAATCTGCAGCCGTTCGGCACACAGCCGGTCGTGAAGCTGCTGCGGGATCCCGTCCACACTTCTGTGGTATGTACAGTTGCGGAAAGCACACCACTCTAACGCCTGTCTGTTCAGATCTGTGAGCGTACCAAATACCCGGTCGGCGAGGAAGTTGTCTTTCACATAGCGGATGAGCCGTTCCACGGCACCCTTTGTAAAGGGATGACGCGGGCGGCAGAGTTTCGTTTCAAAGCCTACCGCATTCATGAATGCTTCGTAGTCCTTCTGCCATAAGGGATGTCCCTCTGACGTACGTCGGATGACCACGCTTTTCATGTTATCCGTGAGAACGAATCTCGGGATGCCCATGCACTGGAACGCGTGAATCATGCCGATGAAAAGCTTTTCCTGGCGGGCATTGGGGAAAAACTCAATGTAACATTCTCCACAGCTATGGCAGATCATGGCGAAGCAGGCCACACGGCTTACGACGCCGAAGGGGTCCAGAACATCCGTGAAGCCCCAGTCCATCTGGAAGGTTTCGCCGGGTTCGGTCGTATAGCGACGTCCTCGGTTTCCCTGCGGAGCAACCTGCTGCCGTTTCGAAGGAAGAAGATTCCTGTGTGCTGCTATATATTCCTTGACGATGGTGAGCCCACCGTCAAAGCCGGCCTCTCGCAGACGGTTCATGATGACGGTGGAATTGCTGATGCCCTCACGCAGAAGCGTGTCGATGAGTTCCTCATAACCGTTGAGTTTCGTAGGCCTTGGCTTGCGGGTGCAGCCTTTACGCTCCCGAAAGCCGTTCTTTTGCAGAGTACGGAGGCGCGACCGAGAAATCCCGGTTCGACGTTCGAGTTCTGCCAAATTGATGCGGTCGAGAGAAAAAGAATTTCCTTGTTCCGCTTTCATTTCTTCAATGGCCTGTGCTATACTGAGCGCAGAGCCATTACCGCTTATTTCTTTCATACACATCCTTTCCGCTGGACTGCTGGCACTTTCCAGTGTACTGGATTTGAAAGATCTACGGTAGTGGCTTTTTTATTCCGCCTGGATTTGGCTATTTTCTGCCGACTCGTTTTGGCGATGTTTGCCCGACGCTTTTTTGGCTATTCACGCCCGACCCGAACAATAGTGGTCTCCGTCTTTTGAAAATGCATAAGTATCCTTTGGACTGAAGAAATTACAGTTTATTCCGTCAAAGACAATGATTGCCCCCTGCTGTGCCTGCCCGAAGGTTTCGGAACCGATGTTTTTCCATTTGCCTTCGATGGAAAAGTTGTTTATGGCCTGATAATTCTTGCTTTCCATCGGTGCGGATGACGTTTTGCCTGGGTTCTGCACAGGCGTAGAATCGGTTTCGTTGAGTTGATTCAGACACTCAGCGCCGTTGACGGTCTGTTCATCGACGGTTACAAAGTCATTTTGTACCGCGCCGTCCCAACTGAGAATGTACCAATTAATTTCATTTTCTTCTTGAAAAAATCCGAAGCCATCAGAGAAATATGGTTCGATTTCATCCTCAAAATTAACAACATTGAGATTTTCAGAGATGCCCCAAAATCCGTCTCGCTGTGTGATCTGACCCTCGGGGGTAACGAAATAGCCGTTTCCGATGTCGATATAACCGTTGCTGAAGCGGATGGTTTGGGAAGGACGCTCGCAGTAATCATTGATATCAAGCGGGGAGTATTTGAACGAACCGTCACGGTTTACTGCAGTGACATAATAATGGCTGTCCGCACCGATCAAAAGCAACGCGATAGAGCCACCGGAGCAGACGCTTGAATCCGCAATGCGAACGGTATCAGGAAACTCCGGATATTGAAACAGCGGATTGCCGGAGTAATCAAAATAGCTCTTTGCCCAATATTTATAATAATTCTGCTCAAATCCTATGACTCCATCTGCAATGGTCATATAATTGTAGTCACCTTTCGGAAGCACAGAAGCATTCTCTAAAAGATATTCTGTCAGCATATCGGAATCATAACTAACAGAAATCTCTTTTAGTTGCTCCGGCTCGAAGGACACAATACATGGGGGGTACCCCAAACGCAAGAGACCAGCATCGGAAATCAAGCATGGGAGTCGTCCATCCTGATCCTGCTCAGCGGTTGCCAGACGGAGAACCATACTGAAATCTTCAGAAAAAGAGGGGCCTTCCTCGTTCAACTTTATGTGAAAAGCCGGCACATCGTTAAGTGTTCCGTCTGTGGTATCCGCAATCCAGTACTCTTACATAAGCATTGTACCATAAAACTGCCTGATTGTGAATGCGGGTATTAGTTAGCAAAAAATCATCACGCACATTTTTGGAAAAGCATGAAAAACATATTGATTTTCAGTGAAGAATCTATTATGATATAAACACGCAAGTTGTAAATACTGCGTGTAGAAAGTTGGTGGCGATTTGAACAAGCGTGATACCGTAAATGAAGTGTTTCAGGCAGTCGGAGATGTTGCAAGAAAGTCCGATTTCATTTCTGCCGGGCTGAAAGATCCGGACGTTTATTCGCTTTGTAAGCAGGGATATATTGAGCGTGTAAAAAAAGGGTATTACAAGCTGACCGCCGGGGACGAACTGAAAGAAGAGCTGCTTCTTTCAAAGCTGATGACACAAGGTATCATCTGCGTGGAATCGGCGCTCTTTCATTACGGATACAGCGATTTTGCGCCCCGTGAATGGACGATTGCGGTTCCCCGCGCCTTTTCCCGGACGGTAAATGCCATACAGAAAGAAATACCCGTTAAGGCGTATTATGTTCAGAACGGTATATACCACCTCGGCGAAACGACAGGTACTTTCAACGGCGTAACGCTTCCCATATATGACCGGGAACGCACAATATGCGACTGCTTCAAATATCGTACCAAGCTGGATAATGAAATTTTTAATAAAGCAATCAACGCTTATGTTTCAGACGAAAAGAAGAACCTTGCTAACCTTTCAAAATACGCAAAGGAAATGGGCGTTTACAAAAAGATGATGAATGTCATGGAGGTGCTGCTCAATGGCTGATATTGCCACATCCGTGCTTGCACGGCTCAAAAACAAAGCTGCCGAAAGCGGCAGAAGCTATCAGCTCTGCCTGCAGCTCTTCTGTCAGGAAGAATTTCTGCGCCGACTGGAAAAATCAAAATACGCGGAGAACCTTGTCTTGAAAGGCGGTCTGTTTATCTACTCCCTCACGGACTTCGACAGCCGCGTGACCGTTGATGTCGATTTCCTGCTCAGGAAAATTCCCAACACGCCGGAACAGCTCAAGACAATACTGGAAGAAATCATATTGACCGATACGGGCAACGATTTCATCACCTTTGAGATTAAGGACGTGGCCCCTATTGCGGTGGCAAAGAAATACGCAGGGATCGGCGCTTCGCTCGTGGCAAAGATCAAAAACACGAGAACGCCTTTCGGCATTGACTTCGGCGTTGGCGATGTGATCGTTCCGAAGCAGGAAAAGCGGAAAATCCCGACGCAGCTTGATGATTTCGCAGCCCCGACGGTCAATACATATTCACTGGAAACGACGGTCGCCGAAAAGCTCGATGCGATCCTTTCCCTGATGGAATTTTCCAGCCGGATGAAAGACTATTACGATCTCTATTACCTTGCAAACAAGTTTGATTTCAACGGCGCAACGCTGACGGAAGCTCTGAAAAAGACCTTTGAAAACCGTGGACACCACTTTACCGTGGAGCAGTTCGAGCAGGTCATGACCTTCGGCAGCGATGACGCCATGCAGAAGAAATGGAAGGCGTTTTGTCGGAAGATCGATACAAAGACCGATGATTTCGATACGGTGCTGAGGACGATAAAAGAGTTCTTGGCAGAGCCATATATGGCGGCTGTAAATGATACGGATTATCCCAACCAACGGTCTGCCATGTTTGCCACGACCTGCGAATGGGAAAGATGAGGAAAACGTATTATGAGTACGAATATATCAAAACAAAAACGCGATGACTTATTGAATAAGATTCAGGAGTTACGTACATATATTTCCGCTGCCGAGCAGGATAACAATACTGCCCGTCTGCTCACAT
>JAZRYQ010000042.1:0-3625 GCA_045600805.1 Candidatus Alloscillospira sp.
ATCGGTGCCGACAGACAGACCGATTGGCACGACGGGATGCACTATAACGTCCTCGGTGCGGAGAAATTCAGCCGCGTTTTCGGAAGTCTTCTTCTTTCCGAGGGGATCGAGCCCACAGCGGATGATGCGCTTTGGGCGGAAAGGATCGAATATTATGAAAAGGAAAAAAACGCTGCCGATTGACAGCGGTTTCAAGGTGAAGACAAAGTGTCTTCACCTTGAAAACTTATTCATGCTCATTCAATAATGACCATGAATAAGTACGGATTTAACGTGAAAGGGGGCCCCCCCCCCCCTCTCACAGTCTCCCCTTGCATAGTTATGCATCGTGCATAGGTTTCTCTACAGTCTGAAACCGCTGCCTGATGGCAGCGGTTTTTCATTTACTCCGGCTGTTTCTTGATCTGTGCCCATTTGCGGGGATATTTCGGGTGCGTGGGCTTGACTTTTTCTATAATCACAACGGTATGCACGATGTCCGTTCCGGGGATGGTATAGGGCGCGGTCCCGCGCAGCCTGCCGCCGAGAGTGCGGATCGCGTTTTCCGCCTCCTGCAGCTCCTCGGTGCAGTCGGGTCCCTTCATCGCGGCAAAGACGCCCCCGACCTTGACAAAGGGAAGGCAGAGCTCACACAGGACGTTCAGCCTTGCCACGGCGCGGCTCAATGCGATATCGAAGCTGCCGCCCCGATCCTTCGCCGCCTCCTCCGCCCTCGCGTGGACGCAGGAAAGCTTTCCGAGGCCGAGCTTTTCCTGCAGCTCGGTGAGAAAGTCGATGCGCTTGTTCAGCGAGTCGAGCAGGACGAAGTCCGTCTCCGGAGACAGTATTTTCAAGACCATGCCCGGGAAGCCCGCTCCCGTTCCGACGTCGATGACCTTCTTTCCGCTGAGGTCGAGCACCGACAGCAGCGCCGCGCAATCAAGAAAATGCAGGCGCGCCACATCCTCCTCCCCGCTGATGGCGGTCAGGTTCATCACCTTATTGCGCTCCTCGAGGTATTCGTAATACACACGAAGCTTCGAGACCGCATCCTCCGGGACACCGATGCCAAGCTCCGCAAAGCCGTTTATTAAGATTTCTTCCATAGTATACTCCTGTATGGCAGAAAGTGGAAAGCGGAAATAAGGGAGCCTAAACCTTGCTGTCATCCTGAGCGAAGCGAAGGATCCCCAAATCTATGCTTCGGCGCGATACTGTATGGGATTCTTCGCTGACGCTCGGAATGACATTCATTTTTAGAAAGAAAACGGATCGCCGCGTCTTCTCATTTCCACTTTCCACTCTCCACTTTCCACTTTAACTGCGAACCGTGAACTGTGAATTATGAAAAAATGAGCTGTGACATTCATCACAGCTCATTTTAGCACACTTTTTCCTTCAAATCAATCACTTGAAGAAGTTATGTCCGGCGATCGTGCAGGCATACTCCGCGATATCCGCGACGTAGCCGTAGCGTCCGACCTGGAAGAACAGCACATCGTCGTCCACCGTCTTGTAGCCCTCAAAGACGAGCTTCGCGCAGATGACGGAGATCGGGTACGGGTCGCGGTAGATCGTTCCGTACTGCACGGGGCTGAACTGACCGGTCTGGAAAATGACGCTCTTGATGTCGCCGGGGAAGCGGCTGCTTGCCACGCGGTTTAAGACCACGTTGCCGACGGCGATCTGACCCTCAACGGGCTGGTTGCCGGATTCCTGCGTGATGATCCGGCTCATCCAATACAGATCATCCGCATTGTAGAAGGTGTCGCCGCTCTCCAGGATCGCTTCGTTTACCGTGTCGAAGTCAATGCCGCCGTCGGCACCCGGAGCTACACCGAGACCGAAAATCTTGGCAGCGATGTCCGCGGGGAACAACGCGGCGCCGTTTATGCGGTAGATACCGTTCGGCAGGTAGAGACATCGGCCGTTGGCGGTGAGGTAGGGCTCGGAGCCGCGAACGGTAATGTCAATTCCTGCAACATAAACAGTCACTCTGTCTGTCTCTTTATCATAAACGGTCACGGGTTCATATCCGAGGACCTCACCCAAGGTCTGGAGGTCTACATAATTCTCCCCGTTTATCGAATAGCCGCGGCACAGCAGCATTCCGTCAACGTAAACAGGGATCTCGGGATATGAGAGGACTTCCGTCTCCTCCGTCAGCGCGGAGCCGCAGAGAAGGACGCACAGCAAACAGACGGCGACCGCAAGGAATGTGATTTTACAAATGCATTTTCTCATAGCTGCCTCCTGTCTGAATCGTATTCGGCGCTTTGCCGATGGTTTTCCTATTACAAATAGGCATATATATTATACATGAGGCGACAAAGCAAGTGCAATTGAAAAGATGCACAATTTGACTGCATCGTTTTTGTATGTTATGTACAAAATAAAGAATAACAAGCCCCTCAATCGCAAGATTTTGGGACTTGTTTTCACGTTTAGCACCGTATTTTGTATCGTTTTCCTCTTTCGTCAAAATGCACAAAATTGAAAAATCGACATCATATTCTATAAAAACAGTAAAATAATTTACATAATTCGATCAAATTCAATACGTTTTGTAAATGGCTGATTCTGAGCGGATCATTATGTTAACAAAATCATCCGTTTTCGATGCACTTCTTCAGTGCCTTGGAAAGCTGGTCGGGGCAGGAGGTCGGCTTGAAGCCGCAGCGGATCCCCTCCAACCGTTCGATGGCATCCTCGACCCGCATACCGCGGACAAGCCTTGAAATTCCTTGCAGATTTCCACTGCAGCCGCCGAGGATCTCCACGTTTTCGATCACGCCGTTTTCGACATCAATATCCATTTGCCGGGAACACACGCCCCGCGGTCTGTAAGTAATATGCATCGTTTTCTCCTTTTTCGTTCTTTTTGTTAGTTTACATAATATTTTGTGGTATCAGCTCACACGGTAATCATAATGTTCCCGCGGCAAGTTGTCAATACTAATTTCCTTTGACGGCGAATAGGATATACGGCGGAGGTGAACCCATGAAAAAAGTCCTGAGTATTCTGCTGCTCCTTGCGTCGCTGGCGGTCTGTGCGTATCTCATCTTCGGTAAGCCCTTTCCGGAGGCAAAGCCCGCCGGAGAATTCCGCAGTACAGTCCGGCTCGATCTGAGCGAGACCGAGCCGCCCGTACCCACGCCGACACCGACGCCGGAGCCCACACCGACCCCGGAGCCTCCCGCGAAGCCGGACATCCTGCCCACGACGATCAGCGGCGGTCTGGTGCTCAAGAATGCGACCTCCTACACGGTGGATGTTTCGGAGCTGCTGGCACAGGGCTGTCCGATCACGCTCCAAAAGGGCCTGCCGCAGATCCTCATCATACATACCCATTCCAGTGAAGCCTACTCCCCCGCCGGTCTCGATCGGTACGTCGCCTCCGGCACGGCACGCACCTTGCAGCCGGAATACAGCGTCATCCGCGTCGGTGAGGAGCTCAAGCGCATTTTTGAGGAATGCGGTCTTGCCGTCATCCACGACACGCAGATCTTCGATTATCCGAGCTACACCGGCTCCTACACCCGCAGCGGTGCCGCCGTCGAGCAGTATTTAGCCGACAATCCGTCCATCAAGATAGTAATAGACCTGCACCGCGACGCTCTCGGGACCGATGACACCATCTACAAG
>JAZRYQ010000043.1:0-2300 GCA_045600805.1 Candidatus Alloscillospira sp.
CTCCCCTCCTGGGTGCGCGGCGACGGGTAAGCAGTTCCAGATCCTGCAGCTTGCGGCCCAACTCATCATCTTTGGCAAGCAGCAGCAGATCCGTATCCATGCCACCCAGCGCATGAAGAACTGCGGCATAGCTGCCGATTGCGACAGAAGGACTTCCCTTTTCAATATTGCATAAGGTTGCCCTGCTGATGCCGGCTCGCTCTGCCACAAGCTCAGAAGACAGCTGTCTCCGCAGTCGAGCCATTTTGATCTGTTCACCCATTTGTACCAGGATTTCCCGTGTCTTGGGCATGATTGCCGTAGTTTTCCTGTTCATATCATACACCTCTTTAATGTAAATTATTATATTCAAAACTCATAATTCTGTCAATTATTATTTACATTATATCCGATGCAGCAGCGAAATATACCACGCAATTCCTCTGTTACCATAAATACCCACGATCTCGACCCGTCACAGACGACATTGTCACCGTGGGAAAAATTCTGTTTAACCCTTATGGAACTTGAACAACGCACCGGGTTGCAAGTTATACATACTGACGGATGATCGTCGGTTTACCGTGCATATCCGTGAGTAAGAAAAGAATGCCTAAAGAAGAAAACTTCATATGAGATATTTCTGCAAACGGAAGAATGTCAGATTTGCATGATATTTTTCCGTTTGTGTTTGACTTTTTTCCGAATCCGGTTATAATGTAAACACGAGTAATATTCACGGGAGGAAATCGTATGCCGGAAGGAATACTTGTAAAAGAAGCGGCTGCTCGCTGGGGTTTGACGGAGCGGAGCATAACGGGAATGTGTCGGAACGGGAAAATCCCCGGTGCGTACAAAGAAGGCGGAACCTGGTACATTCCGCTCGATGCGGAGAAGCCGGCAGACGGACGTATTCGCTCCGGCGCATATATAAAAGCGACAGACAAAGCAAAACTGCCCCTCCCGGTCGGTATTTCCGACTACAGGGTAGCGTCCACAGAATACTACTATGTGGATAAAACCATGATGATCAAGGAATTCCTGGATGAGCGACCGGTAGTATCCCTGTTTACCCGTCCGCGGCGTTTCGGCAAGACACTGAACATGGATATGCTGCGTACCTTCTTCGAGAAAACCGACGAGGACACATCGGTCTATTTCCGGGATAAAGCGATCTGGAAGCAAGGTGAACAATATCAGGCGTATCAGGGAAAATACCCTGTAATTTTTGTCACCTTCAAGGATGTCAAGTGCGAGACATGGCAGGAAACGCTCCAAAAGCTGTCCGAGATCATCGGCAGTGAATTTGTGCGCCATGCGGAGCTGTTGACCTCGGAAGCCTGCAACGATGTGGATAAGGCGTACTTCCGCCGCGTGATGGAGCGCAAGGCAAGCGATATTGAGCTTTCCGGCGCGCTGCTGACCTTGACCCGTATGCTCCATGAGCATCACAAGATCGCTCCGATCATTATCATTGACGAATATGACACGCCCATTCAGCAGGGGCACACGCGGGACTTTTACGATCAGGTCATTTTGTTTATGCGCAATCTCTTCTCCGGCGGCTTAAAAGACAACCGTCATTTGACTTTCGGTTTCCTGACGGGTATTCTTCGGGTTGCCAAAGAAAGCATTTTCAGCGGTCTGAACAATCTGTCGGTTTATTCCATTGTAGACGATAGCTTCAGCGAATATTTCGGCTTCACACACGACGAAGTAAAGCAAATGGCAGCCTACTATGGCGCTGGCGGAAAATACAGTGAGCTGTGTGAGTGGTATGACGGTTACCGTTTCGGTGAGAGCAGCATCTTCAATCCTTGGTCGGTGATCAATTACTTCCAGAGGAAATGTAAGCTACAGGCTTACTGGGTATCCACCAGCTCCAACGACGTCATTGGCGAGGTGCTGGCAACGGCAACCGATGACCTGTATGAAAAGCTGTATGCCCTTCTGCAGGGAGACGCGATCACCACTTATATCGATACGGGCGTAGTTTACCCGCAGATCAGCAGCAACCCGGCATCCGTATATAGCTTCCTGCTGGTCACCGGATATTTGAAACTTGTCAATATTGTCCCGCCGCTGGGCGAAGGTGCGCTATGTGAGGTAGCCCTCCCCAATCAGGAGATCGCCTTCGTTTATAAGAAAGAAATATTGGACAAACTCAACGCATTTATCCCACAATCCATGTCAATCTCCATTCAGCAAGCAATCTACTCCGGCGACTCCGATGCACTGCAAAAGCAGATGCGCCAACTTCTGCTGCGATCTGTCAGTGCCCTCGATACCTCTCACGAGGATTTTTATCATGGGCTTTTGCA